>NZ_JBHTJA010000052.1:0-47118 GCF_042675525.1 Actinomadura sediminis | reverse complement strand
GCCCGGCCAGCCGGGCGCGCCCGTCAGCGCGAGGACCGCGCCGTGCCTGCGGGCGAGCGCGGACAGCCGCCGCACGGCGGCGGGGTCCGGCCGGTCCGGCGGGCGCAGCAGCACCAGGTCGACGGCCTCGACCAGGGCCGCGACCACGTCCGCCCAGCGGCCGCCGGGCTCGTCCACCAGCAGCAGCCGGTCCGGGGCGGCGCCCATCCCCGTGGCGGCCCGCACCCCGAACGCGGGCAGGCCCACGACGCAGCACGAGCCGCCCGTCCCGTCCGGGCCGCCGTGGCGGGACGCGCCCGCGACCAGCGCCGCGCCCAGCGACGCCGCGCCGGGCCCGTCCAGGCCGACGAGCGAGCCCGCGCGCAACCCGCCGGGCAGGACGGCGCGGAGCGCGGGCAGCACCGGTACCGCCGCCGCCCGCGCCGCGCCCGGCGACACGGCGTCGCGCAGCGCGGTCGCGTCGCGCAGTGCCGCCTCGGCCACGTCCGTCCCCTTTCCCGCTTCCGCATAATTTCGAACACCGGTTCGATCGCTGTCAAGTTTACGCAGGTCACGCGATTGTTCGGGGGAGGCCGGAAAGCCCTGTGGGGTAAGGGCGCACGCGACTTTCCACGGCATCATGGACACCATGACGACCGATGCGCGGACCATCTCGTGGACGGGCGACGCCCTGCGGCTGCCGGACCGGTCCGCCCTGCCCGCCCGCATCGAGCACCTGGAGGTGCGGGACGTGGACGCGATCGCCCGCCTCGTCGCCGCGCTCGCGACCGAGACGGGCGTGCTGGACGTGTCCGCGGGCGTCACGCCGGAGAGTCGTCCACATCTCCGGAAAGGCGTGCCGGACCGTCCGGCCCACCTGTGATCATGTCGGACGTGACCCCACCGACTCCGCCCCGGGCCGTCCTGGAGGCCGTGCTCGAGCGCATCACCTACGCCAACGAGGAGACCGGCTACACGGTCGCCCGCGTCGCGACCGAACGCACCGGCGACGACCTGCTGACGGTCGTCGGGGCGCTGCTGGGCGCCCAGGTCGGCGAGAGCCTGCGCCTCACCGGGCGGTGGCGCTCGCACCCCAGGTACGGGCGCCAGTTCGAGGTCGAGTCGTACACGACGGTGCTGCCCGCGACCGTCCAGGGCATCCGCCGCTACCTCGGCTCGGGGATGATCAAGGGCATCGGGCCGGTGATGGCCGACCGGATGGTGGAGCACTTCGGCACCGACATCCTGCGGATCATCGAGGAGGAGCCGCAGCGGCTCGCCGAGGTCCCCGGCCTCGGCCCGAAGCGCACCAAGCGGGTCGGCGACGCCTGGGAGGAGCAGAAGGCCATCAAGGAGGTCATGGTCTTCCTGCAGGGCGTCGGCGTCTCCACCTCCCTCGCCGTCCGCATCTACAAGCAGTACGGGGACGCCTCCATCGGCACCGTCCGCCGCGACCCCTACCGTCTCGCCGCGGACGTGTGGGGCATCGGCTTCCGGACCGCCGACACGATCGCGCGGGCCGTCGGGATCCCGCACGACAGCCCGGAGCGGATCAAGGCCGGGCTCCAGTACACGCTGTCGGAGGCCGCCGACGACGGGCACTGCTTCCTGCCCGAGCCGAACCTCGTCACCGACGCCGAGAAGATCCTCGAGGTGCCCCGCGAACTGATCGTCCCCGCGCTGGACGAGCTGGCCGCCGGCGAGGGCGTCGTGCGGGAGCCGATCCCCGGGGACGCCGCGACGATCCCCGCCGTGTACCTCGTCCCGTTCCACCGCGCCGAACGGTCCCTCGCCCGCGGCCTGCACGAACTGCTCGACGCGAAGGAGGACCGGCTCGCGGCGTTCGCCGGCGTCGACTGGGGCCGGGCGCTGCCGTGGCTGCGCGAGCGCACCGGCACCGACCTCGCCGCCGAGCAGGAGGAGGCGGTCAGGCTCGCCCTGACCTCGAAGGTCGCGGTCCTCACCGGCGGGCCGGGCTGCGGCAAGAGCTTCACCGTCCGCTCCGTCGTCGAGCTCGCCGCCGCGAAGAACGCCAAGATCGTCCTCGTGGCGCCCACCGGACGCGCGGCCAAGCGCCTCGCCGAGCTGACCGGGCACGAGGCGGCGACCGTCCACCGGCTCCTCCAGCTCCAGCCCGGCGGCGACGCCGCCTACGACCAGGACAACCCCCTGGACGCCGACCTCGTCGTGGTCGACGAGTCATCGATGATCGACCTGATCCTGGCGAACAAGCTGGTCAAGGCGATTCCCCGGGGCGCGCACCTACTGCTGGTCGGGGACGTCGACCAGCTCCCGTCCGTCGGCGCCGGGGAGGTCCTGGCCGACCTGCTCGGCTCCGCGACGATCCCGCGCGTCCGGCTCACGAAGATCTTCCGGCAGGCGCAGCGGTCGGGCATCGTCGTCAACGCCCACCGCGTCAACTCCGGAGAGCACCCGCACACCCGCGGCCACCCCGACTTCTTCCTGTTCCCCTGCGAGGAGCAGGAGGAGGCCGCGGAGCTGACCGTCGACGTCGTCGCCAACCGCATCCCCCGCAAGTTCGGCCTCGACCCCCGCCGCGACGTGCAGGTCCTCGCGCCCGTGCACCGCGGCGCCGCCGGGGCGGGCGCGCTGAACTCCCTCCTCCAGGAGGCGCTCACCCCGCACGACGACGCCCGCCCCGAACGCCGTTACGGCGGCCGCGTCTTCCGCGTCGGCGACAAGGTCACGCAGCTCCGCAACAACTACGACAAGGGCGAGGCCGGGGTGTTCAACGGCACCGTCGGCGTCGTCACCCGGGTCTCCATCGAGGACCAGTCCCTCACCGTCCTGACCGACGAGGACGAGAGCATCGACTACGCGTTCGACGAACTCGACGAGCTCGCCCACGCCTACGCGATCACGATCCACCGCTCGCAGGGCAGCGAGTACCCGGCCGTGGTGATCCCCCTCACCACCGGGGCGTGGACGATGCTGCGCCGCAACCTGCTCTACACGGGCATCACCCGCGCGAAGAAGCTCGTCGTCCTCGTCGGCTCGCGCCGCGCCCTCGCCGCCGCCGTCCGCACCCCCGGCGCGGGCCGCCGCCACACCGCCCTCCGCCACCGCCTCGATCAGCGGTAGCGCATCAGCTCCCACGGGTCGTGGGCGCAGAACACGTCGACGCCCTCCAGCTCCCGCAACCGCGCGACGTTGCGCAGCCGCAGCTCCCGGTCGACCTCCGCGCTCTTCTGCACCAGCTCCATCACCGGGTGGACGCGCGGTTCCGCGCGAAGCTCGCCGTGGTGGAAGTAGGCGTCCCCGGCGTGCAGCAGCCAGCCGTCCTCGCCCCGGACGGCGACGCCCGCGTGCCCGGGGGAGTGGCCGCCGAGCGGCACCAGCAGGACGTCGCCGCCCGCGAGGGGCCGCACCCCCTCGAACCCCGCCCACGTCTCGCCGCCGTCGCCATGGACGGCCCACTTCGGGCCGTGGTCGAACTGGCGCGTGGTCGCGCACTCCCGCTCGGCCGCGAACACGTGCACCGCCGCGTCCGGGAAGTCGCTCAGCCCTCCGGCGTGGTCCCGATGCAGATGCGTCGGCACGATGTGCCGGACGTCCGACGCGGCGAACCCGAGCGCCTCGACCCGCCGGAGGGCCGTCTCCGCCTCGTCCAGCACCGGTTCCGCGAAGCCCGTCCATTCGTCACCGAGCCGCCCCGCCGGGTCCGCCACGTCCCCGGTGCCGAGTCCGGCGTCCACGAGCACGAGCCCGTCCGCGTCCGTCTCGACGACCAACACGTGGCACACGGCCCGCGCGGCTTCGGCCCCCGGTTCGTCCAACGGCTCGATCTCCCGCAGCGACCCGCAGTTCACATGATGCACCCGCATGGCTGACCACCTTCCGACGAATTATGTCGACCGGTCTAGATAATGCCACGCGCGCCGGGTCGACGCCGAGTTCGGCGGCGTGCGCGGCGGTCCGGACCAGCCCGGCGTAGCAGTCCTCGACGGGGCCGGGGTGGGGGGGCGCGGCGCGAGCCGGTACTCGACCGATACCACGGCGGCGCCGATGTCGGCGGCCAGGTCGAGCATCTCGGGCAGGCCCATCCGGTTGTCGCCGAGCACCATGCCGCCGCCGTGCGTGTGGTGGATCGCGGGCGTGGGGGCGGACGCGCCGGACGGCCGGCAGATCAGCAGGGGCACGTCCGGTGCGCCCGCGGGGCCGGGCACGGCGCGTTCCTCGACCGTGGACGCGCCGTCGCGGGCGAGGGCGTCGGGGGCCAGGTGCTCGTTGATGATCCGCAGGGCGGGGACGAGTTCGGGATCGAACGGCGGGGGAGGCCCGGCGGGGGCGGCGGGCGAGCGCCCGGCCCGGACGCGGGGGTCCGGGCCGGGCGCTCGTTCCGGCCGTCCGGGGACGACGGGTCCGTCAGGGCGCCCACGCGTAGAGCATGCGCTGGCCCTGGCCGGTGCCGTCCTCGTCGGAGCCCGGGTGCTCGGCGACCGTCCACATCTCGCCGAGCGTGGGGTCGTCGAGGATGCCGGGCCAGTGGGACAGGTCCTCGGGGCCCTTGCTGATGGGCTTGTGCCCGGCGATGGAGAGGGTTCCGGTAGACGAGGTGACCGGCCGGGTGGTGTAGAAGGTGCCGAGGCCGGTGATGCCGCGGCTGCGGGTCAGGTACCAGCGGTCGTTGAAGCGTGTGGCGCCCTGGATGTTGCTGTCCGGCAGATTGTGGGCGGCGTCGGCGTTCCACCGGTAGCCGGGGTCCATCACGGGCTCGCCGTCGGCGTCGAACGCGCCCGCCATCGGCCAGGCGGCGACCCGCCCGTTGACGGCGTGGTCGCTGTGGCAGTACTCGCCGGCGAGCAGGTGGTCGGCGCCGCTGCGGTCGAGGGAGACGTAGGAGAAGTTCGGGGACCCGTCGTTCTCGGTGCACTTGTCGCCGGTGGCCGCGGTCCGCGTCCACGAACCGACCTGCGGCATGATGTACCGGTACGCGTGGGCGTGGTAGGTGTCGCCGACCAGGCCGACCTTCGACTCGTCCTTCGTGGTGCCGTTCTCGGAGGCGCCGAGGTCGTAGATGCGGCGCATGTCGAAGACGCGGAAGCCGCGCGCGGTGTCGGCCACGAACAGGTGGTCGCCGTACCAGAGGATCCCGCCGGCGTGCAGGGCCTTGCCGTAGTCGCCGCTCTGGGGGTCCTGCGAGACGCGGACGCTCTCGTAGTCGATGGTGTCGCCGGACCGTTTCGGGTAGACGAGCAGCACGTGCCGGTACGCGCCGGTGGCGCGGTCGACGAAGCTGATGCGGACGCCGCGCTGGCCGCCGGTGCCGCCGTTGCGGTCGTACCAGCTCACGATGAGCTGCTGGGGACTGTCGCCCCACTGCTGGTCGGCCTGCATGTCGGCGACGCTCGTGACGCCCTGCGGGTACCACTCGGTCGTCTCGTTGTCGCCCTCGTTGAAGCAGATGCTGCGGCGGATCGACACGCCGGTCCCCACCGCGGCGGGGTTGCACGCGCCCCCGATCGTCACGGCGGGGCCGTCCCCCGGGTCGCGCCGCCGGTTCAGGTCGCCCATGATCTGGGTGACGGTCGCCTTGACCATCGGGATGTCGTCCGCGCGTTCGAGCAGGTCGGTGCCGTAGGCGTTGGGGCGCAACTGGAAGTTGGACAGGGTGAGCGGGGCCGCGGACGCCGGGGCCGGCGCGGCCACCAGCAGTGCGGCGGCCAGGGCGGCGGTGGTCGCGGGGGCCAGGATGCGGCGGCCGGGCCGGTGACGCCTTCTTCGCACGCGTTCCTCCTCGACGCCGCGCGAGGGAGGCGGGGAGCCGGGAGCGGGACCTCGCGCGGAACGTGATCAAGCCCCATAACGGTGCAAAAGTCGATATATCGGGTCAAGGTGCGCGTGTGCCGGCCCGTCGCCGCGGATGAGCGGGCCGGAGTGATCACTCCTGCTGGGGGACCGGACGGGTGCGCGCGGCGCCGATCACGTTGTGATGCACGCCACTTCTTCGATGTCGAAACGGAGACGACACGACAAATCGGCCCAGCCATAAATCGCCGGTGGAGGGGCCGCTACGTCACGGAACGAGCCCCGGGCATCGAGACACAGGCTGCCGCCGGACCGCCCGTCGCCGCCGCGGGCACCGCCCGCCCGGCGTCCGCACCGTCGCCGTCGCCGCACGAGGAGGCCGTCCGCCACCGTGGCGCCGGAGGCGGCCCTGCGGGTCCTAGGTGCCCGGGGGGCGGCGGCGGGGACGGAGTTCCTCGTCGGTCTCCTGCGCGTGCTGCTCGGCGGCGGCCGCCGCGGACCCGGCGGCGCGGCGGAGCTGCGAACCGGCCTGCCGGACGACCTTCGCGGGGCGTTCGGGCAGGTGCCGGGCCGTCCCGCGGTGCCGCCGCCACTGCTCGCGGGCGCGGGCGCGGTGCTCGACGCGGAGCTGCTCGACGAGGCGGTCGACGTCCATCGAGATCTCCCCGTACAGCGGCCACAGGTCCCCGGCGGCTGCCCGCTCGTGCAGTTCCCGCGCGAGCCGGGCGCGGCGCTCGCGGGCGATGTCGACCCGCACCTCCAGGTCCTGCTCGGCCTTGAACGGACGGGCGCGGCGGTCCAGGTCGGAGCGGGCGAGCCGCCCGTAGGCGGCGATGCCGTCGGCGACGCCGGCGAGCGCGTCGGCGAGCTGCGGCCGCAGCACCGGGTCGGTGAGCAGCCGCCCGTGCCGGCCGAGCCGCTCGTCGTCGACCAGCGACCGGGTGAGGCCGCGCAGCGTGAGGGTGAAGCGCTCCATGGTCTCCATGGCGTTGCGCAGCGCGACGCCCGCGTCGACGAGCCGCCAGGCGCGCGGGTTGAGCTTGACGCTCTGCTCGGCGGCGCCGAGCGCCTGGTCGGTCTGGGCGAGGTCCCGCGCGAGATGCTCGGTCTCGCGCTGCCACTGGACGGCCTCGCCGGGGACGCGCTCGCCGCGCAGCCCCTCGGCGATCCGCGAGATCAGCTCCCGCAGCCGTTCGGAGATGTCGGCCACCGCCTCCTCGGCGGGACGCACCCGCACCGACGGGACCAGGAACGTCGCGACGAGGCCGGTGGCCGCGCCGACGATCGTCTCCATGAACCGCGCGAAGGCCCCGGACTCGCTGGCCGCGCCCAGCGCGAAGATCAGCATGGCGCTGATCGCCGCCTCCAGCACGTGCTCGCGCAGCCGCAGCGCGTGCCCGATCGTCAGCGCCGCGAGGATCGCCAGCCCGAGCGTCCACCAGGTGAACCCGATCGTCTCGGCGAACATCACCGCGACCAGCACCCCCGAGGTGACCGCGCCCACCCGCAGGATTCCGGCGCGGATCGTGTCGAGCACCGAGTACTGGGTGACCAGCAGCGCGGTCAGCGGCGACAGCAGCGGCGGCGGCCCGCCCGCGGGCAGCAGGTGCAGCGCCAGCAGGTAAGACACCGTGGCGGTGATCGTCAACCGGGCGATCCGGTAGACGGTGGACTGCACCTCGGTCCGGACGCTGAAGGGCGAGCGCCCGGTGCTGGGCGGCCGGCGGATGAACGGGATGGGCATCGGTGAACCGGGATGGGTCGGGTACGTGGCCGTGCGGCCTCCCCTCCCCGGAGCGAGGACGCGTGGAGGCCGTACAGGTCCCGTGTGCCCGCCCGGGCCCGGTTCACTCTCGTCAGTGGCGCCAGCGGGTCGCGGCCGCCACCTCCTCGGGCGTGGCGCCGGCGAGCAGCTCGGCCTCGCCGCGGCGGACGGCCGAGACGGTGTCGGCGACGGCCTCGCCGAGCGCGTCGCGCAGCACGTCGTCCCGCTCGAACGCCGCGACCGCCTCGCCGAGCGACGCGGGCAGCGGCGCGATCCCGCGGGCGGCGCGCTCGTCGTCGGTGAGGGTCGCCGGGTCGACGCCGACCGGTTCGGGCAGCGTGCGCCCCGCCGCGAGCCCGTCCCGTCCGGCGGCCAGCAGCGCGGCGAGCGCCAGGTACGGGTTGGCGGCCGGGTCGAAGCATTTGACCTCGAGGTTCGCGGCCTCGTCCCGCTCGCCCCGCACGCCGGTGACGAACCGGAGCGCGGCCTCCCGGTTCTCCGGCCCCCAGCACGCGAACGCGCCGGCCCAATGGGACGGGACGAGCCGCAGGTAGCTCGCGACCGCGGGCGCCCCGATCGCGAGCAGCGCGGGCAGCCGCCGCAGGATCCCGGCGGCGAACGCCTCCCCGTGCGCGCTCATCCCGCACGGCCCGGCGCCGCCCGTCATCGCGTTCGCGGGGCCGTCCACGGCGCCGCGCCGCCACAGGCTGAGGTGGACGTGCCCGCCGTTGCCGACCGCGTCCGCCTCGACCTTCGGGGAGAACGACGCCCGCATCCCGTGCCGCAGCGTCACCGCCCGTACCGTCTCCCGCACGAGGACGGCCGTGTCGGCGGCGCCGATCGGGTCCTCGGCGGCCACCGAGACCTCGAACTGGCCGGCCGCGTACTCGGGGTGCAGTTGCAGGACGGTCACGCCGCTCCCCGCCAGGGCCGACAGCAGTTCCCGCAGGTATCCCGACAGCTCGGTGATCCGCGTCATCCCGTAGGCGGGGCCGCGCGCCGCCGGGACGAACGCGTCGCCGTCCCCGGCCGACACCGCCCACTCGATCTCGAACGCGGCCTTCGCCTCCCAGCCGGCCTCGCCGAGCCGCACGACCTCCCGGTACAGCAGGGCGCGGGCGTCGAGCGGGTGCACGGCGCCGTCCTGCGCGAACCGGACGGCCGGGGCGTGCGCCCAGCCGGGCAGCGCGGCCATCGGCACGACCCGGTCGATGACGGGGTGCAGCCGCAGGTCGCCGACGGGGCCGCCGATGTGCCGACCGGAGACGATCGAGTCGTCCAGCAGGTACACGTCGAACACCGGGGACATCCCGACGCCCCAGGCGGCGGCGTGCTCGAGCCGGTTCACCGGGACGGTCTTGGTGCGCGTGATCCCGCTGACGTCCACCCATGTCAGGGCGACGGCGGCGACGTCCTGGCCGGCGAGCCGGCGGGCGGTCTCGGCGGCCCGGGCGCCCATCCGGGCGCGGTCGCCGTCGCCGAGGGACGCTGGGATCTGTTCCACGTTCGCTCTCCCGGTTCGCGTTCACAGGGCCGTTCACAGGGCCGTTCACAGGATCGTCCGCGCCGGGACGTCGGTGTGTCCCCGGTCACCAGGGCATCGTAGGAACATCTTCCGGCAGTTTCCGGGAAGAGCCTGCTGTCGGGACACGTCGTGGGGAGGAAGCGGGCCGTGCTGGAGTACCTGGAGTCGCTGCCGCTCGTCGATCACCACTGCCACGGGGTGTTCGAGGCCGACCTGGACCGCGCCGAGTTCGAGGCGGCGCTGACGGAGGCGGACGCGCCGGGCCCGCCCGGTGCGTCCCTGTTCGACTCGCAGATCGGCTTCGCGCTGCGCCGCTGGTGCCCGCCCGTCCTCGGACTGGACGCGCACGCCGCGCCCGACGACTATCTGGAGCGGCGCGCGGACCTCGGCGCCGCCGAGGTGAACCGCCGGTTCCTCGCCGCGTCCGGCCTGCGGGCCGTGTGCGTGGACACCGGGCACGCTCCGCAGCCGGTCCTGGGTCCGGCCGCGCTGGGGGAGCTGGTGGGGGCGGACTCCCACGAGGTGCTGCGGCTGGAGACGGTCGCCGAGGAGGTCGCGGCGGAGGGCGTGGCGGCGTCCGGGTTCGCCGCCGAGGTCCGGTCCCGGATCGAGGCGCGCGCCCCGTCGGTGGTCGCGGCCAAGTCGATCGCGGCGTACCGGGCGGGGCTGGAGATGCCGGGGCACCGGCCGCCGGACGCCGAGGTCGCGGCGGCCGCCGGACGGCTGATGCGGCACCTCGAGCCGCGCGTGTCCGAGGAGCCGCTGCACCGTTTCCTGGTGTGGTGCGCGGTGGACGCGGGCCTGCCCGTCCAGTTCCACGTCGGGTACGGCGACCTGGACGCCGACCTGCGGCGCGGCGACCCGCTGCTGCTGATCGGCATGCTGCGGGCGATGAACGACGCGGGCGTCCCGGCGATGCTCCTGCACAACTACCCGTACCACCGGAACGCGGGCTACCTGGCGCAGGTCCTCCCGAACGTGTACGTGGACGCCGGTCTCGCCATGAACAACCTCGGGCACCGCGCGCACGTCCTGCTGTGCGAGCTGCTGGAGCTGGCGCCGTTCGGGAAGGTGCTGTACTCGTCGGACGCCTACGGCCTCGCCGAGCTGTACTTCCTGGGGTCGCTGCTGTTCCGGCACGCGCTCGCCGGGCAGCTCGCCGGCGGCGTGGACGACGGCGCCTGGACGGACGGCGA
The DNA here is from genome assembly GCF_042675525.1 of Actinomadura sediminis. Lineage (NCBI taxonomy): Bacteria > Bacillati > Actinomycetota > Actinomycetes > Streptosporangiales > Thermomonosporaceae > Actinomadura > Actinomadura sediminis. Next base: position 36,884 of record NZ_JBHTJA010000052.1, on the reverse strand, counting down.
CGCGCGGCGCGTCGCGGAGATGATCACGCGCGGCACCGCGGAGCGCGTCTACGGCCTCTGAACGCCCGGTAGCCTCGGGAACGATCATCGGGGACGGGAGGACCGACCATGGCCGCACGCGAACGCCTGCTGGTGATCGGCGGGGACGCCGCGGGGCTGAGCGCCGCGTCGCAGGCCCGCCGCCGCCGCGACGCCGCCGACCTGGAGATCGTCGCGTTCGAGCGCGGCCACCACGCGTCCTACTCGGCGTGCGGTATCCCGTACTACGTGGGCGGGGTCGTGGACGGCGCCGACCGGCTGATCGCCCGGACGCCCGCGGAGTTCGCCGCCCGCGACATCGACCTGCGGCTCTGCACCGAGGCCGTCGAGATCGACACGGCGGCCGGACGGGTGCGGGTGCGCGACGTCGCGTCCGGCACGGAGGCGTGGGAGCCCTACGACCACCTGGTGGTCGCGACGGGCGCGGTCCCGGTGCGGCCGCCGCTGCCCGGCGCGGACGCGCGCGGGGTGCACGGCGTGCAGACGCTCGACGACGGGATCGCGATCCACCGGGCGCTGGAGGCGGACGCGCCGCGCCGCGCGGTCGTCGTGGGCGGCGGCTACATCGGCCTGGAGATGGCGGAGGCGATGGTGATGCGCGGGCTGCACGTCACGCTCGTCGACGCCGCCGAGCAGCCGATGACGACCCTCGACCCCGACATGGGGGCGCTCGTCGCGGACGCGATGCGCGGCCTCGGCATCGACCTGCACCTCGGCGAGCCGGTCGCGGGCTTCGACACCGACGCGTCCGGCCGGGTCACGGCCGTCCGCACCGGGGCCCGGACGCTGCCCGCCGACATCGTCGTGCTCGGCCTGGGCGTCCGGCCGGGCGCCGACCTGGCCCGCGACGCGGGGATCGAGGTCGGGTCGACCGGCGGCATCGTCACCGACCGCCGCATGCGCACCCGCACCGAGCGCGTGTGGGCGGCGGGCGACTGCGTGGAGTCCCGGCACCTGGTGTCGGGCGCGCCCGTCGCGATCCCGCTCGGCACCCACGCCAACAAGCAGGGCCGCGTCGCGGGCATCAACCTCGGCGGCGGCTACGCGACGTTCCCGGGCGTCATCGGCACCGCGATCTCCAAGATCTGCCGCGTCGAGGTGGCGCGCACCGGTCTGAACGAGCGGGAGGCGGCCGACGCCGGGTTCGCGGCGCTCGGCGTCGCGGTCGAGTCGACGACCCGCGCCGGATACCACCCGGGCAGCACCTCGATGACCACCAAGCTCGTCGTCGAGCGCCGCTCGGGGCGGCTGCTCGGCGCGCAGATCGTCGGCGAGGAGGGCGCGGCGAAACGGGTGGACGGCCTCGCGGTGATGCTCTGGAACCGGATGACGGTCGAGGAGATGACGGGTCTCGACCTCGCCTACGCGCCGCCGTTCTCGCCCGTCTGGGACCCGGTGCTGATCGCCGCCCGCAAGGCCGCCGAACGCGTCGAGCGGGACATGCACACCCTGGATTGAGCCGTTCCGGACGGCTTTGTCGGTGATCTCCCGTACGGTACGTGCACATGATCGACACGATGGGGCCCGACGAGGACACGCTGGTCATGCCGGTCTCCTGGCGGCGCGCCCGGCACCCGCGCCGGGACCGCCCGGACGTCCCGAAGCCGGCCGCGCCCGACCCGTCGGCCGCCGAGCGCGTGCGCTCCCTCGTGGCCGCGGTGCGCGACGACATCGACCACGTCCTCGGGCTCGCGGGCACCGCGCCCGACATCGCGGACGCCGCCCGCGCCCACCTGGGCGGCGAGCCCGACCCGCTCGGAGCCGCCGCGGTCGCGTACGTCACCGCCCCGCTGAACGGGATGTCGGAATGGTCCGACCCGCCGCCCGACCGGCTGTTCCTCGACGCCCTGGTCGCCGAGCACGGCGTCGCGTTCGCCGCCCGCGCCTACACGGAGTGGGCCGGCATCCACGCCGACAACCCGGCGTGCGTCAACCGCACGGGCTTCCCGGTGACCATCGCGGGGCGCCGCGACGCGTTGCTGTCGATGACCGTCACCCGCCAGGACCCCGGCGAGCTGCTCTGCGACTGGTGGCTGACCCGGGCGAGCGGCAGGGCGCTGCGCACCCGCCTGGCCGCCGCGCCCGACGACGTCTACGCCGAGGCCGTCGAGCTCATCGGGGGCGCCCGCCGCCACCCGCTGCAGAAGCTCGTCGCCGCCTACCTGGCGCCGACCCGCGAGGACTGGGTCGAGGACCTGTGGGCGCGCCCCGGCGAGATCCCCTTCGGCCACTTCGCGGCGGGCTGGCTGACCCTCTGCGCGCTCGGCCGCCCGCACCAGCCCGCCGCTCTCGGTGAGCCGCTGGGTTTCGCCTACGACCGCGAGGTCGTCGCGACGCTGCTCGACGGCGTCGGCGTCGACGCCGTCGTGCCGCTGCTGATCGATGCACTGGACGGCCCGTACATGAGCATCACCGAGGAGCTCCGGCGGACCCTGGGGTTCCTCGCCGCGCTGCCCCGGGACGAGGCGTTCCAGGCGCTCGTCGACCGGATCGGCGGCCCCGAGGTCGTCCCCGCCCTCCTGGAGGCCGCCCGCCGCTTCCCGAACCGCGCGATGCGGCTGCTGCCGGGGTCCGCGGACCCGCGGGCCGCCGACCTGCTGTCCGCGCACGTCCGCGCGAACCCCGGCATCGCGGAGGAGGTCGCACCCGGCCTCCCCGCCGGACCGCGGGCGAGAATCCGCGAGATCCTCGACGCGAACACGCGCGTCCCGTCCGCCACGGACCTGCCGCCGCTGCTGACCGAACCGCCGTGGACCCGCCCCCGCGAGAAGACGAGGCCGGTCGTCATCGATGACCTGCCCCTGCCGGGCACCCGCGCCATCACCTGGGCACCGGGCGAGCGCGACGCCTGGGCGGAACGGCAGGCCGGGCCGTGGAACGCGCGGGCGGAGGGGACGGACTTCGACGCCCTGGCCGCGAAGGTCGCCGAGGGACGCGCCTCCTGGTTCGAGGCGCCCCTGCTGTTCCTCTGCGGCCCCGAAGAGCTCGCGTGGCCGGTGCTGGAGGTCTGGGAACCCCGCGACCTGTGGCGGGCGCACGAGTGGCTGCCGCCGATCGTCGCACGCCACGGGGCGGACGCCTGCGTCCCCGCCCTGTCCGCCGCCCGCCGGGACCCGGGCGCGCACGGACGGCACCTGCTCCCGCTGCTGTCCGACGAGATCGCGCGGACGATGGCCGGCTGGCTCGCCCTGAAGGGCGCGGGCGTGACGGCCCGCGCCTGGTTCCGGCGGCACGGCACCGCCGCCGCGCCGTCCCTGCTCCCGGACGCGCTCGGCGGGCCCGGACCCGCGCGCCGCGCGGCCGAGGCGGCCCTGCGGCTCATCGCCGACCGGCACGGCCCGGACCCGATCGTCGCGGCGGCGCGCGTCCACGGCGACGCGGCGGCCGCCGCGATCGAGGCGCTGCTGGCCGCCGACCCGCTGGACGACCTGCCGAAGAAGATCCCGGACGCCGGCTGGGCGGACCCCCGCGCGCTCCCGCAGATCCTGCTGCGCGACCGCGGGCGGGCGCTCCCGGACGAGGCGGCCGGGCACGTCCTGACGATGCTGGCGATGTCGAAGCCGGACGACCCGTACGCGGGCGTCCGCGTGGTGCGGGACCTGTGCGACCCGACGTCCCTCGCCGAGTTCGGCTGGGCCCTGTTCCGCTGGTGGGAAGTGTGCGGGGCGCCCGCGAAGGAGAACTGGGCGCTGACCCAGCTCGCCCTCACCGGCGACGACGACACCGCCCGCCGGCTCGCCCCGGTCGTCCGGGCGTGGCCGGGCGACGGCGGCCACGCGAAGGCGGTGGCGGGGCTGGACGTCCTCGCCGCCATCGGCACCGAAACGGCGCTGACGCACCTCGACTCCATCGCGCAGCGGGTGAAGTTCAAGGGACTCAAGACCCGCGCGCGGGAGAAGGTCCGGGAGGTCGCGGCGGAACTCGGCCTCAGCGCCGAGCAGCTCGCCGACCGCATCGTGCCCGACCTGGACCTGGACGCGTCCGGGACCCTCACACTCGACTACGGCCCGCGCCGGTTCCTCATCGGGTTCGACGAACTCCTGAGGCCCACGGTCGCCGATGAGGACGGCACGCCCCGCAGGTCGCTCCCCAAGCCGGGCGCCAAGGACGACCCCGAACTGGCCCCCGCCGCCTACAAGCGGTTCACCGGCTTGAAGAAGGACGTCCGCACGATCGCGTCCGACCGGCTCGGCCGCTTCGAAGGCGCCATGGTCACCGGCCGCCGCTGGACCGTCGCCGAGTTCCGCGCCCACCTCGCCGGGCACCCGCTCGTCGGGCATCTCGTCCGCCGCCTGGTGTGGATCGCCGACGGCGGCCCCGCCTTCCGCGTCGCCGAGGACGGCACGTTCGCGGACGCGGCCGACGAGACGGTCGTCCTGCCCGACACCGCCGGGGTCGGCGTCGCCCATCCCGTCCACCTCGGCGACGAGGTGGAGGCGTGGACGCGGGTGTTCGCCGACTACGAGATCCTGCAGCCGTTCGAGCAGCTCGCCCGTCCCGTCCACGCCCTCACCGAGGACGAACGCGAAGGCGGGCGCCTCACCCGGTTCGAGGGGCTGCGGGCGGACGTCCACCGGATCCTCGCCCTGACCCGGCGCGGCTGGGAGCGCGGCGCGCCGATGGACGCGGGCATCGAGCACTACGTCTCCCGCGAGCTCGACCCCGGCCGCCACCTGGTCCTCGGCCTCAGCCCCGGCATGTCCGTCGGGATGCCGGACGACCGGGGGGACCAGACCCTCGTCGACGTCCGGCTCGCGGTGTCTCCGGGCGAGTACAGGCCGTCGCAGCCCGCGTCTCTGCGCCTCGGCGACCTCGATCCCGCCACCGCGTCGGAGATGCTCGCCGACCTGCGCTACCTCACCGCCGGCGCGGAGGCCGCCCGATGAGCGACGAGAACACGCTGATCATGCCGGACGGCTGGCGGCGGGTGCTGCATCCGCGCCGCGACCGTCCGCCCGTCCCGGCGCCGCCCGCCCCCGACCGGGACGCCGCCGAACGCGTCCGGGAACTGGTCGCCGAGCGGCGCGGGGAGATCGAGGAGGTCCTCGCGCTCCCCGGCACCGACGCGGCCGTCGCCGAGGCGGCCCGCGCGGACCTGGGCGGCGGGGCGGACCCGCGGGGCGCGGCGGCCGTCGCGCTCGTGACCGTCGCCCTGGCCGGGCTGCACCGGGAAGGGCCGGACCGGCTCTTCGTCGACGCCTGGACGGCCGACCGGGGCGTCGCGTTCGCCGCGTCCGCGTTCGCGGCGATGGGCGGGCTCCGGGCCGTGTACCAGGTCGCCGACCTGTCCAGGCGGGGGAGGCGGCGCGGCCGGCGGGCCGGCGGCGGGCTGGACTGGACGGGCGTCCGGCCGCGCCGCCCCGCGGACGGGCAGTCCGAGTGGTGGATCGGGCGGGACGCCGTCCGGCGGCTGCGCGCCCGCCTCGCCGCGGCGCCCGACGACGTGTACGCCGACGCCGTGGAGCGGCTCGCGGGCCACCGCGGGCACGGCGGCGCCCGGCTGATCGCCGCCTACCTCGCGCCGACCCGGCGGGACTGGGTCGAGGAGCTGTGCGCCGACCCCGGCCAGGCCGCCGCCCCGCTCTCCCCGGACCGGTGGATGCTGTTCTGCGCCCTCGGCGAGCCGCACCAGCCGGCCGCCCTCGGCCTGCCGCTCGACCACGACGACCGCACCCTCGACGTCCTCGCGTCCCTGGTGGACGGCGTCGGGCCCGAGCCGGTCGTCCCGCTCATCGTCGACGTCCTCGACGACGACCACGTCCCCGCGGACCGGCTGCGGGTCCTCCTCGGGGTCCTCGCCGCGCTGCCGGCGGACGAAGCGTTCCGGGCGCTCGTCGAGCGGATCGACCGCCCGGGCGTCCCGCCCGCGCTGCTCGCCGCCGCCCGCCGGTTCCCGGCGCGGGCGATGCGGCTGCTGCCCGAAGCCGACGGCCCGCGGGCCGCGGAGCTGCTCACTGGGCACGTCCGGTGCAACCCCGGCCTCGCCGAGGAGACGATCCCGAGCCTGCCCGGCCCGGCGGGGGCGAAGGTCCGGAAGGTCCTCGACGCGGCCACCCGCGTCCCGCACGCCACGGACCTCCCGCCGCTCCTGACCGAGCCGCCGTGGACGCGGGACCGCGCCAAGGCGAAGCCCGCCGTCGTCAAGGGCCTGGCCCCGGCCGGGCACCGCGCGGCCGTGTGGGAGCCGGGCGAGCGCGAGGAGTGGACGTCCCGGTCGCCGTACCTGTGGCGGTGGGCCGACCGGCTCGACCTCGAGAAGCTGGCCCGGAAATTCGACAAGATCCCCCCGCATCAGCAGGTCGTCGTCCTCGTGAAGGGACCCGAGGACGTCGTGCGCCCGCTCCTCGCGGGCTGGGAGCCCCCCGTCGCCTGGGAGACCGGCGACTGGCTGCGGGTGCTCGTCGGGCGTTTCGGTCCGGACGCGCACGACCCGGCGCTGCTCGCCGCCCGCGAGAACCCGGCGCACCTCGCCGGGGTCCTGCTGCCGCTGCTGAGCGACGACATCGCGCGGACGATGGCGGACTGGCTCGTCCGCCTGAAGACCGCGGCGAAGACGGCCCGTATCTGGTTCGCGCGGCACGGCGCCGCAGCGGTCCCCGCGCTCGTCCCGGACGCCGCGGGCCGGGCGGGCGCGGCCCGCCGCGCGGCCGAGCACGCGCTGCGCCTGATCGCGGACCTGGAGGGTACGGAGCGGGTCGTCGCGGCGGCGCGCGTCCACGGGGGCGAGGCGGCCGCCGCGATCGAGGCGCTGCTGGCCGCCGATCCCCTCGACGACCTGCCGAAGAAGATCCCGTCCGCCGATTGGATCGACCCGCGCGTTCTCCCGCGGCTCCTGCTCCGCGACCGGACCCGCGCCCTCCCGGACGACGCGGCCGCGCACGTCCTCACCATGCTCGCGATGTCGACCCTGGACCACGCGTACCCGGGCGTCCGGGTGGTGCGGGAGCTGTGCGACCCGGAGTCGCTGGCCGAGTTCGGGTGGGCCCTGTTTCGCTGGTGGGAGACGTGCGGAGCGTCCTCGAAGGACAACTGGGCGCTGACCCAGCTCGCGCTGACGGGCGACGACGGGACGGTCCGGCGCCTGACGCCGGTGATCCGGGCGTGGCCGGGGGAGGGCGGGCACTCCCGCGCGGTGATCGGGCTGGACGTCCTGGCCGCGATCGGGACCGAGACCGCCCTGATGAACCTGCATTCGATCTCTCAGCGGGTGAAGTTCAAGGCGCTCAAGGCCCGTGCGCGGGAGAAGATCGAGGAGGTCGCGGCCGGGCTCGAGCTGTCCGCCGAGCAGCTCGCCGACCGGCTCGTCCCGGACTTCGGGCTGGACGCCTCGGGCACCCTCACGCTCGACTACGGCCCCCGCCGGTTCGTCGTCGGCTTCGACGAGCATCTCAAGCCGACCATCATCGATGAGGGCGGCAAGGTGCGCAAGTCGCTGCCCAAGCCGGGCGTCAAGGACGATCCCGAGCTGGCGCCCGCCGCGCACAAGCGGTTCGCGGCGCTGAAGAAGGACGTCCGGATGGTCGCGGCCGACCAGGTCACGCGCCTTGAACTGGCCATGGTGACCGGCCGCCGGTGGCCGCTCGGCGAGTTCCGCGAGCTGCTCGCCGGGCATCCGCTGGTCGGCCACCTCGTGCGCCGGCTGGTCTGGACCGCCGATGACGGTCCGGCGTTCCGTGTCGCCGAGGACGGCACGTTCGCGGACGTTTCCGACGACACGGTCGTCCTTCCCGACGCCGTCAGGGTCGGGGTCGCGCACCCGCTCCATCTGGGCGACGACCTTCCGGCCTGGGGCGAGGTCTTCGCCGATTACGAGATCCTGCAGCCGTTCGAGCAGCTCGCCCGTCCCGTCCACGCCCTCACCGACGATGAGCGAGCGTCCGGGCGGCTGGCCCGGCTGGACGGCCTGAAGGTCCCGCCGGGCGCCGTCCTCGGCCTCGTGAACCGGGGCTGGGAGCGGGGCGCGCCGCAGGACGCGGGCGTCGAAGGGTGGATCTCCCGCCGCGTCGGCGCCGGACGGTTCGTCGTCGTCGACCTCACCCCCGGGATCACCGTCGACCACCCGGACGAGTTCGGCGACCAGAGCCTCGGGGTCCGGATCGCCGACCGGCCGGACGACCTCTACTCCGCGCGGGACACGGACGCGACGTTCGGCGACCTCGATCCCGTGACGGCGTCCGAGATCCTCGCCGACCTCGTCCACCTGGCCATGTCCGCCCGCTGAACGGAAGGCGGCCCCCGTGACTCCGACGCTTCCCGAGTTCCTCACCGACCCGCCGTGGCTGCGCAAGCCGAAGCGGACCGCCGACTGGACCGCGGTCACCATCGCGGGCCTGGAGCCCCCGCCCGGACGGCGCGTCCGCTGGGCGCCCGGCGAGCGCACGGACTGGCTCGGCGACCCCTCGCCCCACCACGAGGCCCACTGGCGGGCGGAGATCGGCCGGCACTTCGGGACGTACGGGGGCCCGTCCTTCTGCCAGGCCGACGTGCTCGTCCACGCGCCCGAGCACCTGGCGCGCCCGCTGCTCCCGAGGTTCTCGCCCGGCGACGGCGAGATCCTCGGGGACTGGCTGAGGCCCCTGCTCGCGCGCTACGAGACGGACGTCTGGGACGTCGTCGTCCGGATGGCCGCATCGCGCCCCGCCCGCAACGGCCGGGTGATGCTCCCCCTGCTGGGCGCCGACACGGCCCGCCTGGCGGCCCACTGGCTGTACAAGCTGAAGACGGCGCGGCACGTCGCCGAGGAGTGGTTCGAGCGGCACGGCCCGCTCGCCGCCGGGTATTACCTGGTGCCGGACGCCCTCGGCGGGGCGGCCGCGCCCCGCCGCCACGCGGTCCACGCGCTCCGGCACGCCGCGGGCATGGACGCCGGCCTGGTGGTGCGGGCCGCCCTCGCCTACGGCGACGCGGACGTCGACGCCGTCGCGCGGCTGCTGCCCGGCGACCCGTCCGGCGTCGCCCCGGCGCAGCGCCCCGCGGCGCCGCCGAAGCCGCCCGGCTCGGCGGACGCCGCCGCGGCGCCCCGGCCGGTGCTGCGGGACGGCGGCGGCGCGTTGCCCGCCGCCGCGGTCCGCAACCTCGTGCTGCTCCTCGGCATCGCCGGCCGCCCGGACGAGTTCCCCGGCGTGGACGACGCCCTCGGCGAGGTCGCGGAGATCTGCGAGCCGTCGTCCCTCGCCGGATTCGCGTGGGGGCTGTTCGAGGCTTGGCGGGACGCGGGGTTCCCGGCCCGCGACAGGTTCGTGATGCGCGCCCTCGCGCGGTTCGGCGACGCCGGGACCGTCCGCCGCCTGGCCCCGCTCGCCGCCGGGTGGACGGCGCCGGACGCCTACGACCGGGTATGGGAGGCGCTGCGCGCGCTGGCGGAGATCGGCGGGGACGCGGCGGAGACGCACCTGAACGACATCGCGATGCGGGCGCGCACCAAGACCGTCCGCCGTGCCGCCCGGCAACGGCTCGGCGAGCTGGCCGAAGCCCGCGGCCTCACCGCCGACGCCCTCGCCGACCGGCTCGTCCCCGATCTCGGCCTGGACGGCGCGGGCGGGCTCGTCCTCGACTACGGTCCGCGCCGCTTCACGGCCGTCGTGGACGAGCGGCTCGTCCCGTTCGTCGTCGACGACCACGGCCGGGTCCGCAAGACCCTGCCGACAGCGGGTGTGAAGGACGATCCGGTCCTCGCCGCGGCCGCCCGGGAACGGTTCGCGCGGCTGAAGAAGGACGTCGGGGTCGTCGCCGCCGACCGGATCGCCCGCCTGGAGCAGGCCATGCTCGACGGGCGGAGCTGGACGCCCGCCGAGTTCGGCGCGCACCTCGTGCGGCACCCGCTCGTCGGGCCGATCGCGCGCCGGCTGGTCTGGCGGGCGGCGACCGGGGTGTCGTTCCGCGTCGCCGAGGACGGAACCTGCGCCGACGCCGCCGACGAGCGCGTCGACCTCCCGGCCGATGCCGCCGTCACCCTCGCCCATCCCGTCCGGCTCGGCGAGGACGAGCTGAAGGCGTGGTCGGCCCTGTTCGCCGACTACGAGATCCTGCAGCCGTTCCCGCAGCTCGAACGCCCCGTGCACGCCCTCACCGCGGCCGAACGCGACGCCTGCCGCCTCGACCGGCTCACCGGCCGCCGGGGACCCGCCCGCGGCTTCCTCCGGCTCTGCCGGCGGGGCGAGTGGCGGTTGCCCCGCGCCGCCGACACGAGCCGGCGGCGCCGGATCATGCTCCCGGCGGCCGAAATGCGTTACATCGCCGTCGACCTCTCGCCCGGCCTGGCCAACGGCGACCCCGCCGACTCCGGGGAGCAGCGGATCACGGCCGTGCGCGTCGTCGACCGCTTCGGCGCCGCGTCGCCGCACCGCGGCGGGCTCCGCTTCGGCGACCTCGACCCGGTCGTCGTCTCCGAGGCCCTCGCCGACCTGGACGCCGCCCTCCGCGCGCCCGCCTGACCGCTCACCGGCGCTCCCGCAGGGGTCCGGCGCGCACTGCTTGCGGAAATGCCCGATATCCCGGCCCGGCGATATTCCGGGGCCGCGCCGCAGTGCCCGCCGACATATCGGCACACACATGAACGGGTGTGGACAGGGCCATGGATGGGCACCTATCCTCCCACCTCAGCGAATTGCCGAGACAAAAGTCATCCGTCCCTAGCACAAGAAAAGCCGAATTCAGCTCCCCTGGGGTCAATGGTTGCCCGATCGTGACATTGATCGGGGTATCCCTTGACACGGCAGAAAGGTCGGCCAATGGCGAAGGCCCCGAACGGCGGTACCGAGACCAAGGACGAACCGGACGGCGGGCCGCCGAGCCCGGGCGGCGGCCCGCTCGGTCAGGCGGCCCGCGCACTCGGTATGCGCACGGACGGGACCATCTTCTTCGTCTCGGCCGGACTGATGATCGTCTTCCTGGCCCTGGTGCTGCTGCTGCCGGAGCCGATCAACGACATCTTCAGCGCCGGGCGGGACTGGATCGTCACCAACCTCGGCTGGTTCTTCATCCTGGGCGTGACGACCTGGCTCGTCTTCCTGGCCTGGGTCGCGCTCAGCCGCTACGGGAACCTCCGGCTCGGCGGTGACGACAGCCGCCCCGCCTACGGGAACCTGTCCTGGTTCGCGATGCTGTTCGCGGGCGGCATCGGCACCGTGCTGATGTTCTGGGGCGTCGCCGAGCCGATCTCGCACTTCGCGAACCCGCCCCGCGCCGGGGTGGACCCGCACTCGGTGCAGGCGTCCCAAGAGGCGATGAACTTCTCCCTCTACCACCTGAGCCTCCACACCTGGGCCATCTTCACCCTGCCGGGCCTGGCGTTCGGTTTCTTCATCTACCGGTACAACCTGCCGCTGCGGGTCAGCTCGGTGTTCTATCCGTTCCTGAAGTACCGGATCCACGGCCCGATCGGGAAGACGATCGACATCTTCGCCGTCCTGGGCACCCTGTTCGGCCTGGCGGTCTCGCTGGGCCTCGGCACCTCGCAGATCGCGGCGGGCCTGGAGGTGCTGACGCCGCTGCCGGACGACGTCACCACCCGGGTGCTGGTGATCAGCGTGCTCACCGCCGTCGCGGTCGGCTCGATCGTGGCGGGCCTCGACAAGGGCGTGAAGCGGCTCTCGAACATCAACATCCTGATGGCCATCGGTTTGATGATCTTCGTGCTGCTCACCGGCGGGGAACTGGTCTTCCTGCTGCGGCAGGTCTTCGAGAGCCTGGGACGCTACCTGGAGAGCATCGTCGGGCTGTCCCTGTGGAACGACGCGATGGCGGGCTACACCAAGGACGGCGGCTGGGGCTGGCAGGGCGGCTGGACCGTCTTCTACTGGGCCTGGACGGTCACCTGGGCGCCGTTCATGGGCGTGTTCCTGGCCCGCATCTCCAAGGGCCGGACGATCCGCCAGTTCGTCGGCGGCGTCCTGCTCGCGCCCTCGGCGTTCACCCTCGTGTGGTTCGCCATTTTCGGCTGGTCGGCCATGCGGATCGACGGCATCGGCGGCGACGGCGGGGAGCTGACCCGCGAGGTCGTCGACGACAAGCAGGTCCCGCTGGCGATGTTCGAGTTCTTCTCGAACTTCCCGGCGACCACCCTGATCCAGGGCATCGCGGTCGTGGTGGTGGCGCTGTTCTTCGCCACGTCCTCGGACTCGGCGTCCCTGGTCGTGGACATGCTCTGCTCCGGCGACGAGGAAGCCGGCCCGGTGCGGCAGCGCGTCTTCTGGGGCGTGTCCGAGGGCGCCCTCGCCGCCTCGCTGATCGTGCTCGGCGGCGACAAGGCGCTGCAGGCCCTCGAACAGGTCATCACGGTGATCGGGCTCCCGATCTTCGTCCTGGCCTTCCTCATGGTGTTCTGCCTCCTCAAGGGACTGCGGCAGGAACGGCCCGCGGTGTACGCCTTGCAGGTCAAGGAGATGCAGCGGCACTTGAAGCAGGCCGAGGCGGACTCGCTCGCCGAGGAGCCCGCCGCCGGCTCCGCGGACGACACGGACACCAAGTCGTGAGCCGAACCCCCGGCGCCGTCAGGCGAACCGCGAGCTGCGCACGGGCCCGGGCGAGCCGACCGGCTCCCTGGGCCCGTCCGGCCAGTGCGCCCGCACCGCCGTGACCATCGCGGCCAGGGCGTCGTCCGGGTCCGGCGGGGTCTCCCCGTCGCCCTCGTCCGCGGCCGGTGCCGCCCGGACGATCTCGGCGGCGACCTCCGCCGCGGGCCGCGCGTCCGGCTCCGTCCTCTCCATTGCCCCGCCCGGCGCCGCCCGCAGCCCCGCCCCCCACGGCGGGACGACCACCTGGTGCAGCAGCCCGCTCACATCGGCGGTGACCGGCGGCGGATCGGTCCAGCAGGTGGCGTGCTCGAACAGCACCTGCCCCTCGGCCCGCTCCCACAGGCCGCCGAGCGCGTCGCCGTCCACGTCGTTCAGGTCGTAGGCGACGACGAGCGAGCCCGGGCGTCCCGGCGCGAACGGCTCCGCGGGCAGCCCGAGCAGTTCCGCGACGGCCAGCCCCAAGATCGTGCTGGACCGGTCGGGCAGCGGCATGACCCGGTCGGGCGCCGCCCCCGCCGCGTCCAGCACGAGCCGCAGCCGCTCGACGCCGCGGCGGCACTGCCCGTACGCGTCCCCGAGGTAGGCGAACCGTCCGGTCATCCCGGCGGCGAACCCGTGCGGCGCCAGCGACAGCAGCACCGCCCCGGCGATCGCGAACTGCCAGCCCCGCAGGTCGCGGTCGTCCAGCGGCGACACCGCGCGGACCGCCCGCGCCCGGGCCAGCATCCGCCGCAGCCGCTCCGCGGCGGGCGCCCACGTCCCGTCCGGTTCCGGCAGCCCCCGCGCCGCGTCCTCCGCACGGGCGACGTCCCCGGCCATGAACGCGTTGTAGGCGAGGAGGTACCGGTCCGGCCACGGCTCCAGCAGAGCCGCGCGGGCGTCCAGCTCCGCGACCGCCTCCGCGTGCCGGTGGTCCCGCTCCAGCGCGGCGACCAGCTCCCGCACCAGCCCGATCTCCCCGGGCAGCAGCTCCAGCGCCGCCCGCAGCGCCGGGACGGCGAGGGCCGCCGCCCCACGCTCCACGCACGCGTACCCGAAGTCGTACAGCTCCTGCGCCCCGGGCTCCCCGCCCCGGCGGAACAGGCCGCGCCGTCCGCCCGTCCCGGCGACCGCCGCCGCGGCCTCCCGCAGGTCGTCGAACCCGGACGCCGCCGCGGCGCCCTCGGTCAGCCGCGCCAGTTCCCGGAGGTCCATGCTTTCGGCGTTCGCCCGCAGGTGCCGCAGCAGCCCCGGAATGTCGCCGTTGTCGAGAAGCACCTGCGGATCGTCCATGAGCGCGCACCCTACTGCCCGCCCCGCCCCGGGATCACCGCATTTTCCGGCGCGGTCCTCGGGCGCGCCCGTCGCCGAGGGCGAAGGCGGCGCGGGTGTGGAACGCCGTCCCGAGCGCCTCCTCCCACCGGTGCGCGTACCCGCCGAGGTGGTCGCGGGCCGAGGCGGCCGGCCGCGAGAAGCTCCAGTCGTCCTCGGGCTCGCGGCACGCGCCGGCATCCCGCGGAACGCCGCTCACGCGGCCCGCGCCCGGACGAGCGCGCGCCGCAGCTCCGCCTCGTCGAGCACGGCCGTCAGCCCTCCCGCACGGCGTGCTCGACCAGCCCGAGGAACGCGCGGTTCACCCCGGCCACGTCGTCCGGCCGCAGCGGCCGGTTCCCGGTCAGCAGCGCGTACCCGTACAGCGCCTCGACCGACAGCTCCACCACCCGGACGTTCGGGGTGCTCGTCAGCCGCGCCACGATGGGGTTGCGGTGGTTGAACACCAGCCGCGGCCCGGCCCGCTCCGGCTCCCCGGTGTCGGTGAGCTCCGCCCAGACGCCGTCCGCCGCGGCGTCGGCGCCGTGCCCGCCCGGGTCGCCGTCCAGGTACACGACGGGCAGCGACGCGGGGGAGAACGACCGCAGCAGCGGCTCGCATCCCGCCCCCGCGAGGGCCCGCCGCGCCGCCACCAGGAAGTCGCGGGCCGCGAACTCCACGCCCGGCCCCACCGGGCCGAACCGCGTCGCCAGCTCCGACGGCTCCAGCCTGCGCACGTCCAGATCCGGGTCGAGCCGCCGCAGCCGGTTCAGGATGTCGACGTGGTAGACGTAGCCGCCGTTCACGAGCGCGATGCCCTGCGCCGCCGCGATGCCCGACAGCTGCCGGAACTCCTCGACCCGCGGCGTGTACCGGATCGACCGGTGCCGCGCCCGCAGCTCCGCGAGCGTGACGGTCCCCTCGCTCGTCTCGAACGGGACCTGCTCGTCCACGATCCGCAGCATCTCGGTGTCGTGCACCGCGAGCGCCATGACCCCCCGGTAGTGCACCTTCAGGAAGTCCCGCATCCGTTCCGGGTCCGTCGCGGCCAGCCGCACCAGCCACGACCGCAGCGCGTCGCCGAGCCGTTCCCGCGTCACCGCCAGCAGGTCGTCGTCGTACAGCTGCTCCCGGCTCGCCGTCGGCCGCAGCTCCCCGGCGTCCACGACGCAGCGGACGAAGAACGCCCACTCCGGGAGGACGCTTTCGACCCGGTCGCCCAGCAGCATCCGCTTCAGGTACACCCGGTGCGCCGCCCGCTCGCTCGGGTCGCTCTCGTACGGCAGGACGAACGCCGCGCCGCGCAGCCCCGCCTCCGGAACCGCCAGCTCCACGGCGTCGAACGGCACCGCGCCCAGCACCCGCGTCCCGTACCCGAGCAGCTCGTCGCGGCCCCGCTCCCACGGCGGCGTCGCCTCGGTGACCCGTTCCCCGTCCACCCGCACGTCGCAGGGCAGCAGCGCCCCGTAGTGCCGCACCAGCTCCCGGACCGTGGACGCCTCCAGCCAGTGCCCGAAGTCCCTGCGGGCCCGCAGCGTCACCGTCGTCCCCGGCTCGTCCCGCCGCCCCGGCGCCACCGTGTAGTGCCCGTCCGCGTGGCCCCGCCACACGACCGCCGCGGCGTCCGGGACGGCCGCGCTGCGCGTCACGACCTCGATCTCGTCGGCGACGAGGAAGCACGACAGCAGCCCGATCCCGAACTGCCCCAGGAAGTCGTGCCGCGCCAGCCCCAGCCCGTCCCGCTTCGAGGAGTTCCCGATCGTCGCGAGCAGCTCGTGCACCTGCGGCTCCGTCAGCCCGATCCCCGAATCGCGGACGCGCAGCTCCCCGTCCGCGGTCTCGAACAGGATCGGCGCCGCACCGCCCGCCGCGTCCGTCCCGGTGCCGCGCGCCGTCATCGCGTCCACCGCGTTCTGCAGCAGCTCCCGCACGTACACGCGCGGGCTGCTGTAGAGGTGCCGGCTCAGCAGATCGACGATCCCGCGCAGATCGACGTTGAAGTTCCGCGCCCCCGCCGGCTCCCGACTCGCCATCACCCCACTGAGATGATCGCCCGCCGCACCCGGTTCCCGCGGGTTCACCCGGTGACCGCGCGAGTGTGGAAGGCCGTGCCGAGGACCTCCTCCCAGCGGCGCGACTCCTCCGCGACGGACCCGCGGCACTCGCGCGCGAGCCGCGCGTACGTCCAGTCGTCCTCCGGCTCGCAGCACGCGTCGGCGGGCCACGTCCAGTTCTCGGCGTGCCCCGCCTCCGCCAGCAGCTCGCATACCCGCGCCCCCGCCGCGTACAGCCGCATGTCCGCGAACGTGAAGTCGTCGTCCTCGTTCGAGCCGTGGAACAGGGGCAGGGCCCGGTGGAGGATCTCCCGCCCGCGGTCGAGCAGGCCGATCTCCGCGCAGTACCGCAGGTGGGCGGTCACCTCCGGGTGCCCGGACGCCGTCGGGTGGGTGCGCTCGTGCACCGCGCGTGCGTCGTCCGTCCGCCCGGTGCGCAGGTAGGAGAGCAGCAGGAGGTCCTCGCGGTCGTCGCCCGCGAGCGGCGCCATCGCCTCGATCGCCTCCCCGTCGCAGCCGAGGTCGAGCCACCACCCCACGCAGCGCAGCACGTTCTCGCGGCTCGCGTACCGCTCCACCGGCGGCAGCTCCCGGAACCGCGCCCACGCCCCGCGGGCCGCCCCGGCGTCACCGGCCCGCGCGGCGGCCTCGGTGCGGAACCAGCGGACGTGGTGCAGATCGGCGGTCCCGGGACGGACGCGCCGTTCCGCCGCATCCAGCAGGTCGCGGACCTGCCGCAGGTGCGGCCCCGGACGGGTGAGCGACTCGTCCAGCACGACCGGGACGGCCCGCCACAACGCGTCGAGCCGCTCCGGGGCCGCCGCGACCGTCCCCTCGTCGAGCATGCGGAACAGTTCCCGCAGCGCCGAGAACCGGTGCCTGGCCCAGCCGCGCCACCCGAGCCCCAGCAGGTCGTCCAGCAGCCGGAGCCGCGCGTCGGCGAGCACGCCCGGCTCGCCCGCCGCCATCGCGTTCTGCATCACCTGCTGCGTCAGCACGATGCGCGGCCTGGGCCGCTCCACTCCGCGCGCCCGCTCCAGCCCCTCCCGCAGCCCGGCGGCGTCCGCGGCGTCCAGGTGGACGGACGGCGGCGGGACCGCCAGATGCGACGGCGGCTCGATGCCCGGCGGCAGCTCGAGCCCCTCGACCAGCGGTTCGGCGTGCACGAGCGCGTCGATCCGCTCCCCGAACGCGGACGTCCCGTTCAGTTCGTCCACGCGCCGCGCGAGCCTGCCCGCCCGCCACCGCAGCTGCGCGCCGAGCTCCGCCCAGCTCCAGATCGCCAGGTCGGTGCATCCGGGGTCGGCGCACGTGCACGCCCAGACCCACTCGCGGTCGAGGCCCTTCGCCGCGGCCCGCAGGCACAGCAGCGCCGCCGCGGCCGCCGTCCACGCCTCCACGACGTACCGGCAGCCGTACCCCATCCGGCCCAGGTTGCGGTGCAGGACGTCCAGCCCGCGTTCCTCGTTGCCGGTGCGGGCACAGAACTCCAGGTGCGCGGCGACGGCCTCCAGCTTCATCCCGGACCGGGCATAGGTGCGCTGGTGCAGCGCGACCGCCTCCGCCACCCGCCCGGTGTGCAGGTACGGGAGGAGACAGTCCACGTGCTCCACACGGTCCGAACGAGCGGGGATCTGCCCGGCCAGCACGGGCGCCATCGCCTCGATCGCGCGTTCGTGGTGGCCGAGCTGCGCCCACATGGTCGCGTCGCCGCGCGCCACGCCGTCCGGGAGGAAATGCTCCGTCGGCACGTCCTGCGTCCGCAGCCCGCGCCAGAGCCGCTCGACCTCGCCGACGTCGCCGCGCCGCGCCTCCAGCCGCATGCGCGCGACCCGCAGCGCGTACCGCGCCGCGGGCCTGGTCGGCGGGCAGTACCGCTCCAGCTCGTCGATCAGCCGGCGCGTCCGGTCGGCCGGCTCCGGATCGAACCGGGTGTACCAGTCGAGCAGCCGGTAGAACTGCGTCCACATCGCCTCGACCGACGACCCGTCGCACAGGTGCGGCGCCTCGTGCCACATCAGGAGGCTCTTCCGCAGGACCCGGAGCCTCGGCGCGACGGCCTCCCGGGAGTGCTTCGTCCAGCCCTTGAAGCCCAGCGAGTAGGCGTACTCGATGCGGATCTCGAAGAGGATCCCCGGCTCGCCGTACGCCTCCGCGTCCGCGTGCAGCGCCTCCATCTCGGCGAGGTACCGCTCCTTGTCACCGCCCGGTTCGTCCGGGCAGAGCTTGCGCGCCTCCTGGTACCGCCGCCGCAGCTCCGCACCGCCCGCGTCCGCCCGTTCGCTCAGCACGAGACTGAGATGCCGGCCCCCCGCCCCCGGTTCCGACTCGGTTCAGCCGCGGGCGTCGCATCGGCGTCGCTCCGCTTCGAGCACGTCCGCGAGGGCGGACCGCTCGGCCTGGTGACGACGGAGGAGTTCGGCGCTGAACTCCGACCACGCGGCGTCCTGCTCGTCGGTCATCTGGGCGCCGTGAACCTCGGACTCGACATCGGGGCGGGCGTCGAGGAACCGCGTGAACAACGCGCCCATCTCCCTGCTGTGCCGCCGGTTGAGTGCGATGCGTCGCGGATCCACCAATCCCACCTCCAGCGGCGCCGACCGTCCTCGCGCCCGTCCAGCGTAAACGTGCGGGAGGGCGAAGACCGGCCTCGATCCGGAGCTCGGATCGCCCGTCCGAAAGTGGCCTTCGCCAGACGCGCCACGCCCCGGGGACGCGTGCCCCTCTCGCCGGTGGACCGCCGTACCGCCGAGTGCTTCACGCCCGGACATCGGCGGCGACGATCTCGGCGATCAGCGGAAGCACATCGTCCCGCCAGACCACGGGACTGGGCACGTCGTTTCCCTCGAAGACCGCCCCGCTGTAGGCCGATACACTGAAGATGATCCCGCCTTTGACGCAGGCGACCTCGGGGAAGAAAAGCGTAGTCGGGCCGCACCGGGCACCCGCGATGTTCTTCGCGGGATAAGGGATCGCATGGACGACCTCCCCAAAGTATTCGAGGTTCGATTCAGGTTTACCGACTCTCCTGATGTCGACCCGGATCACCGTAGTGTCCATCTTGTCGCCGGGAAACCCCACAGCCGGCCCCCCACGCGGCGGCCGTCCTCCCCACGCGCGGCGGCCGTCCTCCGCATGGGCGGGGGGCCCACCACGGACGGCGGTGTTCCCTACGTGGTGGCGGTCCTCGCCGCGCCCAGGGAGCCTAGGGAACGGGACGGACGAGCCGGCGCCACGCCACCCGCACCGCCCGCCCTGGCCACCGACCCCGCGCCCCAACCTGCCCGGCGGCATACCCGCCTCGTTCGTCCCGGCGGCGGTGTCCCCCACGCGGCGGACGTCTCCCTCATGTGCGGCGGTGGTTCAACCACGTGCGGCGGTGTTCCTTGCGCGCGGCGGTGGCCGTCGCCGCCTCCGGCATCTGGGCCCGGGGGAGTGGGGCGGGCGCATCACCGCGGCGCTTCCCCGGTACATGACCGTCCCGGTCTACCGCGCCTTCCACGAATGCCCCGGCCGCGGCGACGCACTGCGGGGAGAGGGGACCGAGGCGTGAGCCGCGGGGACCGGAAGAGGGCCCTCGAAGTGATTTCTGAGCGTCACCACGACTCTGTCATCATGAGATCCATGCGCCACCCTCTTGACACCCTCGACTGGCCGATTTCCACCGAGCGACTGCTGTTGCGCCGGGCTTCCCCCGACGACCTGGACGCGACCTGGGCCTTCCGGCGGCTGCCGGAGACTCAAGAATGGGTCACGGCCGCCGTAAAGACCTACGACGACTACCGTGAGCGTTTCCTCCGCGAGAAGCTGCTCGCAGACCTGCTCGTCATCGAACTGGACGGCCGAGTGATCGGCGACCTGACACTGAAGGTCCAGGACGCCTGGGCCCAGGAAGAGGTCGCCGACCAGGCGGAAAACGTCCATGGAGAGCTCGGGTGGACGCTCGATCCCTCCTACGGCGGAAAGGGCTACGCCACCGAAGCGGTACGCGCCCTCATCGACATCTCCTTCAACGGTCTTGGCCTGCGCCGCCTGCACGCGGAATGCTTTTACGACAACGAATCCTCGTGGCGGCTGATGGAGCGGGTCGGGATGCGCCGCGAACAGCACACGGTGAAAGACTCACTCCACCGCACCAGGGGATGGCTCGACGGTCTCGCATATGCGCTCCTGGCCGAGGAATGGCCCGCTCACAGGTGATCCGGCGTCGCCCGACCTGCCCGGTGATCTGTACGTCCTGTCGCGGCTCTCCGTCCCGTGCGGCGGCGTCCCGTCCATCGCGGTGAACCTGGAAATGCTGCGCGACACGGCGGCCACGCTCCTCGACCGGGACCTGAGCGGGTCGCACTCGGCGATCTACAAGGAGGCCCTGGGCGGATTCTCCCCGGCGGCTCTGGAGGGCGACGCGCTCGTGCACTATGACGTGCACGCCGGAAACCTCCTGGCCGCCGGGGGGCCAACCTCATCGACTGGTCGTTCGCCTGCCGGGGCGCCGCCTGGGACGATGCCGCTCTGCTCGTCCCAAGGCTCTTCGAGGCCAGGCGCACCCCGGCGCCGGCCGAAGCGTCCATGACCGCCGTCCCCCGCCGTGCGGCGATCGAGGCCGTCTGGGCGCATACGTCACCCACCGCGAGGACCGTCCGGGCTGGTTCGGCACGGATGTGCCATTCGCGGAACGGGGGCGGTCACATTACCTTTGGCGTGATCTGCCGTTCTCTGCGGAGAGAGGTTTTCGGGCGTTCCCCATGTGCCTTGCGTGGGCGGCGTGGACCGTCGCCTTGAGAACGAGGCCCCTGGGCCGGTGAGACGATTTGACCCGTCCGGCCTGGCTGGCGCTACGCCTTCGCCGGCGGCAACCCCATCACACGCGTCGAGGGCAACGGCCACTTCAGCTGGTAAAGCGTCGGCAACTACAGCGTTCGAAGCCGGCTCGGGGACGCGAGCGGTACTGCGAGGGCCGTCCGGCTTGGTTCGGCGGGATGTGCCGCGCCGCTTGTGGAACGGGGTGTTCAGAGCAGCCACACGTCGATGGTGGCGCCGGGACGCTCGTCCGCCGACGGGAGGCGCTTGGACGCCTCGATTCGGTCGACCCGGCCGTCGGCGGGCTGCGGGGTCCCCTTCCAGGGACGCAGTCCGAAGACGCCTTCCATTGCGTCCAGGGTCGGCTTGATGAGGTTGTCGAGGTCCCAGACTTCATTGGACGTTCGCGCCGCCGCCAGACGGAACTCGATGCGCACGCCGAAGCGTCCTTCGCCGGGCGATACGCCCGAGCGTGCGACCGCGTCCCGAACCGCCTGTTTCCACGCCCGTTCATGCGCGGTGGCGAAGGTGGCGGGTCGGCCCTCCACCTCCAGTGTGACGAGATGACGGCGTTCCATGCCCGGCATTCCTCTTTCGCCCTATCGGGCCTCGGCGGCGGTGTCGAGGAGTTCGCCGACCGTGCGGGGTTCCGCCGTCTTGCTCGGCAGGCCTTGCAGCAGGTCGTGGCGGGCCTCGGTGGCATGGCCCTGGGCGAGCTTCAGCAGCAGTTCGTCCTTCTCGCTCGCCGGCAGCCGCTCGATGTGGGCGGCGAGTGCGGCGTCGGACGGCTCGGGGGCGGCGGCGCGCGCGGCGACGTCCAGGAGCGTGTCGTCCAGGCGGAGGAACCGGGCGAGCGCCCGCTGCGCGGGGGTCGGTGAGCCGAGGCCCGCGGGGACGGGCGGCTCGGTCGCGTCTTCCGCGTCGTCGCCGAACGCGTCCTCGTCACGCTCCCAGGTCCCGTAGGCGGCGAGCCACGCGAGGTACAGGGGACGCAGGTCGCCTTCGGCCAGCTCGGCCCGGACGCCGACGAGGGACGACAGCGTCGGAACCTCGTCCTCCTCCCATTCGCCGTCCTCCTCCTCGCTGTGGATGTCGAGGACGACGTGGTCGCCGGTCGTCCGGACGATCACATGCTCGTCCACCGCGTACCTGCGGGCGACGCGGACGGGGAGCCGATCCTGGGGCAACCGGAGCATCAGCCTGTGCGTTCCCCAGTTCGCCCAGTACAGATGCGCGTCGTAGTAGAGCGACATCAGCGTGTCCGGATCGCCCTCGAAGTCGCCCCACTCGTACTCGTTCACGAAGCTGGTCGCGGTGATCTCGGCCCGTGTGGACAGGGCACGGATGTCGTCTCGTTCGTCTTCGTCGAGGGGCCGGTCGATGGCCAGGAACTCGTAGTACTGGTACTCGCTCATTTCGACCGGGAGTGTAACGATCGGCGCCGACGGCCGTGGCCGGTCGTGATGAGTTCCGGGGCGGGACGGAGTCATACCAGCGAGAACACTGGTGGACCGGCGAACGGAGGACACGTATGGGGAAGCTCATCTACTCGATGGTCACCTCGCTCGACGGGTACGCCGAGGCGGCGGAGGGCGACCTCGGCGCCGGGGCCGAGGACCCCGAGGTGCACACCTTCATCGGCGACCTCTTCCGCCCCGACGGCGTGCGCCTCGACCTCGAACTGGTCGAGGAGCGCGCCTTCGGCGGCGGACTGGTCTACGCGCGGTACCGGACCCGCTGAGCCGCGCCGGACGCCCCCGGAGAGTGGACGCACGTTCCGCGTGTTGCTCGGAGGGGGGCGGCGCTCGTCTGCTGGGATGGGCGGCATGGATCATGTTCGGTTCCTCGAGTGCCTCGCGGCCGACCGGTCCCGGCTCCGCGCCGTCGCGGCGTCCGGGCCGTCCGCCCCGGTGCCCACCTGCCCCGGCTGGACGGTCGCCGACCTCACCCGCCATGTGGGCCACGTGTACCTGCACAAGACCCTCGCGATGCGGGAGGGGGCCGAGCCCGAGCAGTGGCCGCCGGACACGTCGCCGGACGAGACGCCGCTCGACCTGCTCGACCGGGGCTACGCCGGGCTGCTCGCCGAGTTCACGTCCCGCAAGCCCGACGAGCCCGCCGGCACCTGGTACGCCCCGGACCGGACGGTCGGCTTCTGGATCCGCCGGATGGCGCACGAGACGGTGATCCACCGCATCGACGCCGAGCTCGCCACCGGCCGTCCCGTCGCGGACGTCCCCGCCGACCTCGCCGTCGACGGCGTCGACGAACTCCTCAAGGTGTTCGTGGCCTACGGCGTCGCCGAATGGGGCGACTACTTCACCGGCGTCCTCGGCGCGTCCCCCGGACGGACGTACGCGCTGCGCACCGACGGCGGGGCCTGGCGGGTCCGGACGGGCCCCGGCCTGTTCACGGTCGAGGACGGCGACGCCCCGGCCGACGTCACCATCGAAGGCCCGCCCGCCGCCCTCCTGCGCTGGGCCTGGAACCGTCACGGCGAAGGCGTGACCATCGACGGCCCCGCCGAGGCCATCGAAGAGCTACGCCAGTGCATCACCACCGCCACCCAGTAACGCGCTTCCAGGTACCGCTGTACCGAGCACTCCGCCATTGCCGCCGGGCCGTCGTAGGGATGTGCTTGTGTATCGAGTACACGCATACCCTGAGGTGAGGCGCTTCGATGGGCGAGCGCAGCGAGGGTTCCCTCACCCCGGCGACGAGCAGCTTTCGCTGACGACGGGCGTGTCCGGGCCCGCGCGGCCCGGTGCCGCGCTGGACGTCCCGCAGGTGTTCGGCGGCGCGACGTCGCACGAAGTGCGCGACCGACTCGAAGACTTCGTCCGGCGTGACCTGCTCGGGCCGTGGGGCGGGCCTGCGGAGGGGTTCGCCCCTCGGGCGATGGGGCCGCGCGAGCGGTATCTGGTCGGGATGCTCGGGGCGAAGCACGAGGTGGTCTCGGTGATCCAGGACGCGGCGGAGGTGCTCGACACCGAGACCGGGGTGGACGGCGACGCCCGGGAGGGCGAGCCGCCGGAGATCGTCACCCCGCAGGTGCTCGGGCGCATCTGGGCGTCGTCGCGGCCTCGTGGGGGCGCTACGGCCGGCACGAGCGGGAGGGCGAGGACGGCAAGAAGATCCGGGTGTGGGCGCGGGAGCCGGTGCGCCCGCGGGCGACGTCGACCGGGCCCTGCACGGGGCGGGCCGCGCCATCGCCCTCCCCGGCCCAAGTGAGCGGCCGACGACATCGAGCGACTGAAAGGAGCCGGCGGCGCGGCGTTGCGCTCCGTCTCCGGACGTGATCGGTCGGGCGTTCGTGGGCGGGGCCGCGGAGGGGCGGCCGGGTACCGTCGAGGCTCCGGATCGTGCGGAGGGGCCTCCGGGCGATGAATCCTTTTGCGGGCGGCGTGCCTCCTATGGGCGCGTCGGCAATCCGGCCGGCGCTGAGATCGGAGGCAATCATGACCCTCGTCGTCGCCGTCCTCGTGGGCGCGGGCGTACTCGTCTGCGTCTGCGCGCTGACCCTGCTGCGCCGCCGGAGCCGGTCGCGTGGCTGACGTGACCTGGCCGGCGGAGGATCTCGTCGCCGCCGCGCAGCGCGGCGACGCCGAGTCGCTCAGCGCGCTCGTGTCGGGATCGCATCCGCACGTCCAGCGGTTCGCCCGGACCCTGTGCCCGTCCCCGCAGGACGCGGAGGACGCCGCGCAGGAGGCGCTCATCGTGCTTTACCGCAAGATCGGGACGTTGCGCGCCTCGGCGGCCCTCGCGTCGTGGATGTTCCGCATCGTCCGCCACGAGTGCGTGCGGCGTGTGCGGCGCGCGGCACAGGGCCGCGAGGTCCCGGACGGGCTCGCCGCGTCGGCCGAGGAGGAGGCGCTCCGGCGGCTGGACGCCGAGCGGGTCGCGGCGGCGATCGGCGCGCTGCCCGCCGACCAGCGGCGGGTGCTGATCATGCGGGACGTCCAGGGCCGCTCGGGACGGGCGGTCGCGAACGCGCTCGGGTTGAGCGTCCCGGCGATGAAGTCGCGGCTGCACCGTGCGCGCGCGACCGTCCGGCGCGAACTGGAGGGGACCTTCGATGGGCGACGGTGACTTCGCGAGCGTGTCCGTGGCGCGGCATCTGACGCGCGGCGCGATCGGGTTCGGCGCGCTGATCGGGGCCGTGGCGCTGCTGCCGGTGACGGGGCCGTGGAGCCTGCTCCTGCTGCCGGTCGCGTTCGCCGCGCTGCGGGGCTGCCCGGCCTGCTGGGCCGTCGGGCTGGTGCAGACGGTCTCGCGGGGGCGGCTGCGCGGGTCCTGCGCCGACGGCCGGTGCACGGTGACGCGCTGAACCGGCGCCGTGCGGCTCCGCCCGTGCGCCCGGCACGGGCGGGGCTCGCACCGTTCTACTCGAACACGCGTGTTCGGGGTTATGCCGAAGGGACCGTCGTCTCAGCCGAGGTCGTCCCAGGACCATGGAGGCGCCGGGCTCCCGTCCGGTTCTCTGCCGAACCGGTACCGCTCGCCGTGTTCGGCGTTGGCCGCGAACAGGTCGAACATGCCTGCGGCCGGCAATCGGGCGGTCAGTTCCGCGACATGGGCGGGAGCGCCGAGTTTCCGCAGTGCCGCGAGCAGACCGGTGATCGGCGGGTCGTCCAGCAGGTCGGCGTCCGGTCCCGGCTCCTCGTCGATGCGGACGTGCGCGGCCGGACGGCGGTCGAGCAGTGCGGCGATCTCCGCGTTCTTGCCGAGCCGGGAGAGGAAGGTCAGGAGCCGGGCGACGTTCGCGGGGCTGGTGAGGTCGTATCCGGCCGCGACCCGCGCGGTCAGCGCGTCGACCTGGTCGTGTGCGTCGAGCTCCCGCAGGGCGTCGACGAGTTCGATGACGCCGTCGAGGTCGTCGAGGGAGACGTGGGCGGCGGGTTCGCGGTCGAGGACCGCGGCCACCAGGTCGTGCGGCCCCCTCGCCGCCAGGAATCTCAGTATGTGGGCGACGTATCCGGCTTCGTCGAGCTCGCATTCGGCGGCGGATCGCGCGGCGAGCGCGTCGATCTGGTCGTGCGCCCCGGCTTCCCGCAGTTCGTCGAACAGAAGGCGGGTCCCGTAGGAGTTGGTGAGGCGCACTCGGGCGGCGGGATCACGGCTCAGCAGCGTGGTGACGTGTTCGGTGGCCCCGAGCGTCCGCATCAGTTCCAGCAGGTAGCCGACGCCCAGGGGGTCGCGGAGTGGAGTCTGGGCGGCGGCTCGGGAGGCCAGCGTCATGGCCGGCTCGCGGGCTCCCAGGCGGGCCAGCCCGCCCAGGAGGGACGCGGTCCCGTACGTGTCGTCGAGATCGGCGCGGGCGGCGCGGTCGAGGGGATCGTCGGCCGGGACGTGCGCGGCCGCTCGGGCGGCCAGCGCGTCGGCCTGCTCGTGCGCCCCGACCGCGCGCAGCCGCGTCACCAGATGACCCACGGCGTACGGGAATTCGGTCGGGGTATGTGCGGCGGCTCGGACGGCCAGGGCGACGGTCTGGGCGGACGCCCCGGCTTCGTGCATGGCGGCCAGCAAGGCGGCCACGGCGAAGGGGGCGTCGGTGGGGGAGCCGGAGGCGGCACGGTCGGCGAGCGCGACGGCATGCTCGTCCGCGTCGGCCCTCCCGAGATCTTTCAGCAGGCCGGCGACGGAAGCGGGCTCGTCGGTGGGGCCGTGGGCGGCGGCGCGGGCGGCCAGGACGGCGAGTTGCTCCCGCGCCCCCGCTTCCAGCAGCTCCCGCGACAGGAGGGAAACGGAATGAAGGGGGTCGACGCGGACGTGAGCGGCCGGATCGCGGTCCAGTAGCGCGGAGACCTGCTCCATCGCCCCCGTCTTTCGCAATAGCTGGAGGAGCGCGGCGATTCCGGAGGCGTCGTCGAGGACGACCCGCTCGACGGCCCAGTCCGCGGGGCGGAGATCCTCGGGATGCAGCGTGTGCAGCAGGTCGACGAGGAAGTAGGCCGCATAGGTGTGGCCGTGGTCGGCGGCGTTCTTGAACAGCTGGGCCGCGTCGCGGAGCAGGCCGCGGTCCCGCGCGGCGTTGCCGAGGGACCACATGTCCGCCGTGTGGGCGTGGACGGCGGCCGCCGTCCACAAGCCGATCGGCGGGATCTGCCCGGCCCGGTCGGCGCGGCCGTGCTGGTCGAGGTAGTCGGCCAGCCGAATCACCGGCCCGCCGGGCTCGGCGGCGGCGCCTTCCCGGCGGCCGGAGCGTGGGCGCGGGCGGGGACGGTCGGGACGGACGGGGGTGAGCGGGGCCCGGGCCCCTTTGCACGGCTCGGTGTCGGAGGCGTAGGCCAGGGCCCGCCCCAGCCAGTCCCGCTCCAGGCCGTCGCACTGGGCATCGGTCAGGTAGGCGAGGGCGGCCTCCGCGAGGAGAGGTTGCGGCAGGGCGTCGCGGTGCCCCATGCGGCGGGCGTCCATGGCCGCCCGGATCAGCGCCTTGGCCGCCGGGGGAGCGGTGCGGAACCGCTCCAGCAGCGCGGGGCCGCCGGCGAGGTACTGGGTGATCTGACCGTCGGCGGCGGACTCGGCCGCCTGTGCCAGCCGCGGGTCCGCGCCGGCGTGCTCGGCGAGAGCGGCCAGGTCGTCACCGGTGAAGTACTCCGGCACCTCGATCGTGGTGCCCTCCAGAACCTGCCGGGCCTGAGATCCCGGGGTTCGCGTCAAGACCGTGTGGTGCTCGGGCCACAACGTGCCCAGCACCAGCACCGGGGCACGGGCGGAATCGGCCAGGAGGCTGCGCAGCTTGGCCGCGACCTGCTCGCCGCCCAGGTACTCCTGGGTCTCGTTCAGCCACACGACCGTGCGCGGCCCGACGCGGTCCAGCCCGTCCAGCGCCGCGTTCGGGCGGGTCGGGTCGTAGGGATGCCACAGCCGCCAGCCCCCCGCCTCCCGCAGTGGCGCGAGCGCCTCCCAGCAGGCGCGGGTCTTGCCCGTCGACGAGCCCGCGACCAGCACCGCCATCGCGCTCGCACCCCCGGCGGCCCGCCGGACCACCGCGTCCAGACGCTCGTCGTGGGCCCGCCGCACGTACAGCGGGAGCTCACCGGACGCGTCGTCCGGGTCGACCGTGATCGGGCGGTGCACCTCCAGGGCGAACGGGTCGGTCACCTGGTCGAGGGGGACGCCCGGCGCGGTGTCCAGCCGGGCCGCGATCCACAGGTCGCGGGACCGGGCGGCGGCGTCCCCGGGATCCCAGCGGGCGGCCCGCGCGAGCACCGTGACGACCGCCACCACATCGGCCTGCTGCGCCGGTACGGCGACGTCCCGGATGATCCGGCGGATCGTGTCGCGTTCCGGGGCCCCGGCGAGTTCGTCGTCGGCGGCGACCCAGGCGGCGATCTCGTCCAGCGTGGGCGCCCCGGCCGCCACGTACAGCTCGTACACCAGGCTCTTGAGGTCGCGCAGCGGACCGGGCGGCGGCACGGGACGTTCGATCACCCGCGGGCGGCGCACCGGCCGGCCCTTTCCGTCGCCGCTCATCGCACCCCATCATCGCGCCCCCGCCCGCCTTTCCGCCCCGTACTGCGCGGATCGGCCCGACCCGGCCGCCGCTCATCGCAACTCGGTGACGGACCCGCCCGGGGGCGGACTCTGGGACCAGCCGGCCGGCGACCCGGACTCGACCGACGGAGGAACCCGATGACCAGCGCACCCCGACTGACCCGGACCGAACGACTCCTGCTGGCCGCCGCCGCGCTCCGCGGCGCCGTCGCCGGAGCCGTCCGCGCCCTCACCGAACGGCTCCTGGACCACTTCACCCACTAGCCGAGCAACGCGGGCCCCGGCACCGGGGCCCGCCCCGCTCTCCCCGGTGCGCGGCGGCCCGGGCGACGACGATCGCGTGGGCCGCCCCGGCTCGTCCGGCGGCTCAGGTCAGGTGCGGGCGGCGTCGAGGGCGCGCAGCGCGTCGGCGACGAGGTCGGCGGTGTCCTCGACGCCCACCGAGAAGCGGACGAACCCCGGTTCGACCGCGTCGCCGCCCCAGCGGCCGCGCCGCTCCGCCGAGCTGTGCACGCCGCCGAAGCTCGTCGCCTGCGTCACGAGGGCGAGGGCGCCGAGGAAGCGCTCGGCGAA
This sequence comes from Actinomadura sediminis, assembly GCF_042675525.1. Classification (NCBI taxonomy): domain Bacteria; kingdom Bacillati; phylum Actinomycetota; class Actinomycetes; order Streptosporangiales; family Thermomonosporaceae; genus Actinomadura; species Actinomadura sediminis. Next base: position 8,116 of record NZ_JBHTJA010000052.1, on the reverse strand, counting down.
CGCCTCGTCGGGGAGCGTGAACGACACGATGCAGCCGAACCGCCTCATCTGCCGGGACGCGAGGGCGTGCGAGGGGTCGTCCGGGAGTCCCGGGTAGCGCAGCCCGGACACCTCGGGACGGCCGCGCAGCGCCTCGGCGAGCGCGAGGGCGTTCGCCGACTGCCGGTCGAGGCGCAGCTGCAGGGTCGCGAGCGACCGGTGCGCCAGCCACGCCTCCATCGGCCCGGGGATCGCGCCGACCGTCTTGCGCCACCACCGGACGCTCGCGGCGAGCCCGGGGTCGCGGGTGGCGACGTGGCCGAGCAGCAGGTCGCCGTGGCCCGTCATGGCCTTGGTGTCGCTGGCGACGGAGAAGTCGGCGCCGAGGTCGAGGGGGCGCTGCCCGAGCGGGGTGGCGAGGGTGTTGTCGACGGCGACGAGGGCGCCGCCCGCGTGCGCCGCCTCGACGACGCGGGCGATGTCGCACACGTCCAGGTTCGGGTTCGACGGGGTCTCCAGCCAGATCAGCCGGGCCCCGTCGAGCAGTTCGAGCTGGGCGTCGTCGGCCGTCGGGCCCATCCGGACCTCGACGCCGTAGGACTCCAGCCGCTCCTTCAGGGACCGTGTCGTCTGGTAGCAGTCGGTCGGCAGCACCACCGCGTCGCCCGCCCGCACCTGCGAGAGCAGCACGGCCGAGATCGCCGCCATCCCGGACGAGAACACCGACACCTCGGCGCCGCCCTCCAGCTCCCCGACGGCGTTCTCCAGCAGCGTCCACGTCGGGTTCCCGTCGCGGCCGTAGGTGTAGGGGCCGGACGGGTCGCCCGGCAGGTGGTAGTGCGCGGCGAACGCCGGTCCCGGCAGCGTCGGCGCGAACTTCTCCGCGGGCGGGCGCCCCGCGCCCACCGCCAGGGTCCCGTCCCCGATCTCCACTGTGGCCTCCTCGTACGCGTGAGCGTCATCGTCCCGCATCGGGTCGCGCGGCCTCCCGGCGGGACCCGGTTACGGGCGCCGCCGAACAGGGCGCCGTCCAGGAGCGTGGCCGTCCGCGCCGTGTTCACTCGTGGGCGAGCCGCTGTTCGAGGAGGACCTGCTGGGCGGGGTTGGCGGTGAGGTCCAGGGCCCGCCGGTCGGCGGTGCGGGCCTCCTCGGGCCGGCGGAGGGCGCGGAGCAGTTCGGCTCTGGTGGCGTGGTAGAGCGGGTAGCGTTCGAGGGTCGCGCGGTCGGCCCGGGGGAGTGCCTCCAGGTCGGCCAGGGCGTTGGACGCGCCGCCGCGGGAGCCGGGGTGGTGGTGCAGGGCGATGGCGCGGTGGAGCCGGTGCACCGGGGAGGGCGCCATCGCGAGCAGCATGTCGTACAGCACGACGATCTGCGGCCAGTCGGTGTCGTCCCAGGCCGGCGCTTCGGCGTGGCAGGCGACGATGGCGGCCCGCAGCTGGTGGGGGCCGGGACGGCGGAGCGCCGCGGCGCGTTCGAGCAGCCGGACGGCCTCGGCGATGGCGTCGTGGTCCCAGCGGGCGCGGTCCTGGTCGCGCAGCGGCACCAGGCCGCCGCGGGCGTCGAACCGGGCCGCGGCGCGGGCCTGGTGCAGGCGGACGAGCGCGAGCAGGCCGAGGACCTCGGGTTGCCGCGGCATCAGCCACGCGAGCTGGGCGGCGAGCCATTCGGCGTCGCCCGCGAGGTCGGGCGCGTGCGGGCGTTCCCCGGCGCTGGTCAGGTAGCCCTCGTTGAACAGCAGGTAGACGACCGACAGGACCTCCTCCAGCCGGTGGGGAAGCTCGGCGTCGGCGGGGACGCGGTAGGGGATGCCGGCCTCGGCGATCTTGCGTTTCGCGCGGGTGATGCGCTGGGAGACCGTCGATTCGGGGACCAGGAACGCGGCGGCGATCTGGGCGGTGGTGAGCCCGCACACGGCCCGCAGGGTGAGCGCGATCCGCGCGGCCCGCGGCAGGGCGGGATGGCAGCAGGTGAACAGCAGCTTCAGCCGGTCGTCGGGTTCGGACGGCACCGGCCACCGCAGCCGTGCCAGCTTGTCGCGCTGGACGGCCCGGCGGCGCAGGACGTCGATGCCGCGGCGGCGCGCGGTGGTGAGCAGCCAGGCGTCCGGATGGTCGGGGACCCCGTCGACCGGCCAGCGCCGCAGCGCCGTCTCGATCGCGTCCTGGACGACGTCCTCGGCGGCGGCGAAGTCGTCCAGCACCCGCACCAGGCACGCGGTGAGCCGGCCCGCGTGCTCGCGCACGGTGCGGGCCAGCTCGGCGTGCACCCGCGGGTCCGGGTGTTCGGACGTCATCAGGTGATCGGGCGGATCTCGACGATCGGGCACGCGGGCCAGGACCGGGCCACCGCCATCGCCTCGTCCAGATCGGCGACCTCGATCTCGGCGTACCCGGACACGACCTCCTTGCCCTCCACGAACGGCCCGTCGGTGACGATCGCGTCCTCGCCCGACAGCCGCACGGTGGTGGCGGTCTCGGCGGGCCGCAGGTGCGCGTGGTGGGTGATCACGGCCGCGTGCTCCGCGAACCAGTGCCCCACCGCCTCGAACGCCGCCTGCCGCTCGTCCTCGCTCATCGCCTCCAGTTCGCGGGCGAACTCCTCGTTCTCGACGAACATCAGCACGTACTTCACGTACCTCTCCTTCCCCGGTCGCGCGGGCCGGCTACTCGGCGGTCAGCGGGCAGTACAGGTCCGCTCCTTTCGTCGGGAGATGCTCTTCACCCCCAAGACGAACGGGCCCTCTCCCGATCCGACATCGCCGGCGACCGAATGTCGGACTCGGGCCGGTGCCGGCGTGCGAGGTGATCGCCGAGCGCGCCGCGGGAGGCCGTCCCCCGGCCTCCCGGTTCGCGGGCTTCGCCGGCGTGGCCCTCCACCGGCCGGGTCACCCGTCGCGTGTCGTGGCGAGGCGGTGCTCGGCCCACGCCGCCAGCTCGCCCCGGCGGATCTTGGTGTCGTGGCGGACGTCGACGGGGAACCGGTAGTGGAACAGGACGGTGCGGATCTCGGCGGTGCCGGGCCGCCGCGCCGCCAGCGCGAGCACGTCCGCGCGGATGCGGGACCGCTGCGCCCGGCTCGTCCCCGGTTCGGGCTCCACGACGAGCACGGGCCGCTGTCCCGGCGCCCGCCCGACGCCGACGAGCGCGGTGCGGCGCACGCCGCGCACCGTGTCGAAGATCGGCTCGACGTGGCCGGTGCACAGGACGCCGCCGGACGTGCGGACGCGATCGGCGGCGCGGCCCGCGAACCACAGCCGGCCGCGCTCGTCGAGGCGGCCGAGGTCGCCGGTGCGGTGCACGGCGCGGTCGCCGTCCTCGATGCGGGCGCGCGCGGTGGCGCCGGGCCGCTCCAGGTAGGGGTCGGCGACGGTCGGCCCGGTGACGGTGATCTCCCCGACGGCGCCCGGCGGGACGAGCAGGTCGTCGGTCCACTTGCGGATCGGCCCGTCGGTCACCGTGATGATCCGGACGAGCTGGCCGGGCAGCGGCGCGCCCACGCAGGTGCCCGCGCCGTCGGCCGTCGCGGCGCCGGTGAGCGCGAGGTTGCGGCCCTCGATGGCGCTGACCAGCATGCATTCGGTGGTCCCGTACGCGGAGTACAGGTCGGCGCCGGGCGGCAGGCAGGCGCGGGCGTGCTCCAGCACCGCGTGCGACAGCGGAGCGCCCGCCGTGTACACCGTCCGCACCGGGTCGAGGACGCGGCCGCGCGGCAGGCAGTACCGCGCCATCCGGTCCAGCACCGCGGGCGACGCGAACAGCACCGTGACGTCGAAGCGCCGGGCGTCCGACACCAGCACGGACGGGCGCCGCGGGTCGGCCGCGGGGATCACCGCGCACGCCCCCAGCACCGTGGCGGCGACGGCGAACGGCGGGAACGTCGACAGCACGCGCGTCCCGGGGGCGAGCGGCCGCGTCCGCTCCAGCATCCGCACCTGCGCCAGCAGGTGCCCGTGCCGGAGCGGGACGCCCTTCGGCGCGCCCGTCGACCCGGACGTGTAGGCGATCAGCGCGACGTCGTCGAGGGCGGGCTGCGGCCCGGCCGCCGGTCCGGCGGGCGCGTCCTCGCGCCGCCCGCGCACGGTGCGGCCCAGCCACAGCCGCCGCGGCCCCACGGTGATCGTCGTGCGGACGCACCGCCGCGCCCAGCCGAGCGCCACCCGCCCGACCTGCGCGAGCGGGACGCCGATGAACACCTCGGGCGCAGCCTCGGCCAGGCAGCCGCGCAGCGCCGCCTGCGGCAGCGCCCGGTCGATGAGGACCGGGACGGCGCCCATCCGCAGCAGCGCGTGCACGAGCGCGACCAGTTCGAGCCCCGGCGGGACCATCACCGACGCGCGGGTGCCCGCCCCGACCCCGGCCCTGCGCAACCCCGCCGCCGTCCGGTCGATGACGGCGGCCAGCTCGGCGTACGTCACCGCCCGGGGCCTGCGCCCGCCCGTCACGCACGCCACCGCGTCGGGCCGGGTCCATACCTGGCGCTCGAAGAGCGCCTCGAGATGACCGCCGTCGTCCACCGTCATGTCGCCCACGCCTCTCGTGCCATGACCCCCGCTTGACCAGGGGTTATAACATAGAGTTACGAAGCGATTACAGACAAGTGGCAGAACGGCGGGGCGGGCTCGCCGGCCGCGGCCGGGGCCGGTCACACGTGCGGGACGGCCTCCCGCAGCGCCGCCGCGACCCTGCGCACGTCCGCCTCGCCGGTCCGCCAGTTGCTGAACGCGGCGCGCAACGCCGGGACCCCGTCGTGGACGGTGGGCGTGAGGAACGCCTCCCCGGCGACCCGGTCGGCGAGCGCCGCCAGCCGCTCGGCGTCCGGGCGGTCGGCGAGGGTGAAGCACACGACGTTCAGCCGGACCGGCGCGAGCAGCCGCAGCCCCGGGACTGCCTCCACCGCGTCGCCCAGCGCCCGCGCGCACGCGGTGCACCGGTCGACGATCTCCCGGTGCCCGTCCCGGCCGTAGGCGCGCAGCGTGAACCACGCGGCGAGCGCCCGCAGCCGTCGCGAGTTCTCCGGCGTGAGATGCACCAGATCGGGCGCGTCGCCCAGCGGCCCCAGATACGCGGCGGCGTTCCGGAACACGGACGCCTGCAGGTCGGGCCGCCGCGTCAACTGGAGGGCGCTCCCGTACGGGACGTTCAGCCACTTGTGCAGATCGACGCAGATCGAGTCCGCCGCGTCGAGCCCTGCCACCAGGTGCGCGTGCGCGGGCGAGAGGGCCGCGAAACCCCCGAACGCGGCGTCGACGTGCAACCAGAACGGGTACCGGTCCCGCAGCGCGGCGACCGCCCGCAGATCGTCGAAGTCGCCGGTGTTGACGGTGCCCGCGTTCGCGACGACGACGCACGGGCCGTCCGCCTCCCGCAGCGCCCTCTCGAGCGCCGCCGGATCCACGGCCTCCCGCCCCGCCGCCGTGGGCACACCGGTCAGCGCGCGCCGCCCCAGCCCCAGGACCGCGAGCGCCTTGGGCACGCTCGAATGCGCGGCCCCCGACAGCACCCGCACGTCGCCGAGCGCGCCCGCCCCGTCCTCCGCCGGCGACACGCCCGCCCGTTCCCCGAGCCACTCCCGCGCGATCGCGAGCCCCACGGTGTTCGACACGGTCGCGCCGCCCACGAACGCTCCGTGGTGTCCGTCCGACAGGCCGAACAGCTCCCGCAGCCATCCGACCGTCTCCCGCTCCAGCTCCTGCCCCGCGCCGTCGAGCGACGACACCGGGTTCTGGTCCCAGACTCCGGTCATCCAGTCGCCCGCGAGCGCCGCGGGCGTCGTCCCGCCGGTCACGAACCCGAGGTACCGAGGGCCCGCGCTCGCCGACAGGGCCGGCTCCCACCGGTCGGCGAACGCCGCGAGCGCCCCCGCGAGCCCCGCGCCCTCCTCGGGCAGCCGCTCCGGCTCCGGCGCTTCCACCGCCGGGACCACCGCGCGTTCGCCCAGCCTCCCCAGCGCCCCGGCGGCGTGCCGCCGGACCTCCTCGAGCAGGCGCGCCAGCCCGTCCTCGTCCGCGGCGAGCTTCGGATGCATTCGACCTCCCGGTTCCGTCCGGTCACGACGCTAGGCCAAGCCGCCCTCCCCGCACCCGGTCCAATCCGAGGAACCGGCCCGCGTGTCCGAGGTCCCGCCGTCCCGGGCGCCCCGACCGGGTATGTCGGGCGGGCCCGTACGGTGTGCGGCGTGGACGACCGCGAGCTTCCCGGCGAGAACGCCCCACGATCCCTGGAACCCGCGCCGGGCCGTCCGCCCGGGCCGTGACGGCATGCCCGTGCCGGCGACGAAATTGGGGCGCGATGCCCTGGCCGGCGTCCGGCGGTTCCCCGCCGGGCCCGGCGGCGCCGGCGTGCCGCTGCGCGGGGTCGGCGGCGGCCCCGGTCTCGTCGAGGCAGCGCCGCCCCCGGGTTTCTCGCCGCCGCGGCCCGCCGAACCGGGGAATTGATCACTATTGTCGGGGTGGTTCTCTACGGTGATGCATCGTGAGCGACTCCGAACTCCCCGGCGAGCCTTCCGGCGAGGACGTCCTGACGATGCCGCCCGGCTGGCTGCGGCTGCTGCATCCGCGGCGGGGCGGCGTGCCCGTGCCGCCGCCCCGGGGCGGCCGCGCGGGGGAGGGTCGGGGCCTCCTGGAGGCCGCGGCCGGCGCCCTCGCCGCGCTGCCGTCCGACGAGAGGGTCGAGCCGGGGCTGCGCGACGCCGCGCGGCGGCACCTGGACGGGGAGCCCGACGCCGTGGGGGCGGCCGTCGCCGCGGCGGTCGCGGTCGCCGAGGCCGGCGGCGGGGGCGCCGACGGGACCGGCGGGAGGTGCCGGGCGCTCGCGGACCACTGGCGCGCCGAACACGGCATCGGGTTCGCGGCCTGCGCCGCGGTGGAGCTGAGCCGCCTGCGGATCCCCTCCGGGGACGGGCCGCGCACCCCGGTCCCGAACGAGGGCTCCTTCATCGGGCTGATCCGGGAGGAGACGCTGCGGTACGTGCGCCGCCTGCTGGCGGCGGCCTCCGACGCCGAGTACGCGGACGCCGTCCGGCGCCTGGCCGGCCACCGGACGACCGCGCCGCGGCGGCGCGTCGTGTCCTACCTCGTGCCGACGGAGGCCCGCTGGCTGGACGAGAGCGCCGCCGACCCGACCGGCGGCTACGAGGACCGGTGGCTGGCGCTGCACTCGGCCGACCGCGCCGAGCGGTTCGGCGGCGGCCCGTCCCCGCTGCACTACGCGGAGATCACGCGAGGGCTGCTCGGGACGCTGCTGGACGCGTGCGGCACGGACGTCCTGCCGATCCTGCTCGCCACGGTCGACCAGAACCTGCCCGCCCAGGTGACGGACGTGCTCCTGGAGGCCGTCGCGGTCCTCCCGACGGACGCCGCCTTCGCGGCGCTGCTGGAGCGCGCCGACCGGCCCCGGGTGCGGCCCGCGCTGATGGCGATGATGGAACGCTTCCCCGTGCGGGCGGTGCGGCTGCTGGCGGCGACGGACACCGCCGCGGCGCTCGCCCTGCTGAAGATCCATCTGACGGCCCGCCCCGAACTCGCCGGGCACCTGCCGGAGGGGGCCCGGGCGGTGCTGAGGCCGCCCGACACGACGCCGGAGGCCGACCCGGCGGCGCTGCCCGCGCCGCTGTCCGGGCTGCCGTGGGAACGGCCGGTGAAGCCGATCGTGCGGGTGCCGGAGCCGCCCGCGACCCGGACGGTCGCCTGGGCGGACGGGGAGCGCGAGGAATGGGCCCTCGCCGGCCTCGACGACATGCCCGTGCCGGAAGACGTGGACTGGGACGACCTCGAGGACGCCTTCCGGAAGGCCGACACCATGAGGCAGGCCCGGATCGCGGTGCACGGGCCGGAGGACGGCGTCCGGCCGCTCCTCGCCGGATGGGACGACCCGCCCGCCTGGCTCGACGGGGAGTGGGGCAGGTCCCTCGTCGCCCGGTACGAGGAGGACGCGCTGCCGTTCGCGCACCGCATGGCCAAGGGGGCGCCGCGGCGGCACGCGGGGCTGCTCGTGCCGTTCCTGGACGCCGAGGTCACGGCCGTGATGGGCGACTGGCTGGCCCGCGGCACCGGCGCCGCGGCCGCCGCCCGCGACTGGTGCGACCGGCACGGCCTCGCCGCGGTGCCGTTCGCGGCCCCGGCGGCGCTCGGCCGGGCGGC
>NZ_JBHTJA010000051.1:0-48490 GCF_042675525.1 Actinomadura sediminis | reverse complement strand
GTACGGCGTGCCGGGCGCGGTGAGGTACCCGCGCAGCGCGGCCGCCGGGTCGATCGCCTCGTCCGCCCCGAGGACGTCCAGGGACCGCGTGCGGCGCCGGACCGCCGCGGCCATGACGGCCCACGGGTCGGCGGGCCCGTACGGGGCGTCGCTCGACAGCCCGACCGGGACGCCCGCCGCGGTGAGGCCCGCGCAACGGTACAGGTCCGGGCGGTCGGCGGCGGGGACGTCGCGGAGGTAGTCGTCGCCGCGATCGGCGATGAACCCGGGCTGGGTCACCACGCGCAGCCCCCGCGCGGCCAGGTCGCCCGCCGTCTCGGCGGGGACGAGCGCCGCGTGCTCGATCCGGTCGCCGGGTCGCGCGCCGGACGCGTCGAACGCGGCGAGCAGCAGGAAGAGGGCCTCGCGGGTGACGCAGTGGACGGCGACCGCGCGTCCCGCCGCGTGCGCGCGCCCGATCCGCTCGGCGAGGTCGTCCAGCGACGGCAGCCCGGAGTCCGCGAGCACGATCTTGTACGGCCCGGTGGTGACGCGCCCGGGGAGCGGCTCGGCCGGACCCTCCAGCGGGACGCCCAGGAGATGGACGCGCTGGGGGAGCGCGCCGTCGCGGACGGCCGACCCGATCGAGGCGAGCGCGGTCCCGTCCAGGTCGGGGGTCGCGTCGGTGACGGCGGTGACGCCCAGGCGCAGCAGCCGCGCGCCGACCCCCGCGAGATCGGCGGGCGGTGCGGGCGGCAGCCGCTCGCGGAGCCAGGCGTCCGCACGCCACAGCCGTCCGGTCGGCGCGCCGTCCGCGCCGCGCTCGATGCCCGGGTGGCCGCCCGCGGCGAGACCCGCCGCGCGCACGGCGGCGGAGTTCAGCGTCCACAGCGCGCCGCCGCGGTGCTGGAGCCGGACGGGACGGTCGGCGCGGAACGCGTCGAGGCCCGCGGCGTCGAGGTGCCCGGCGACGGCCTCGGCGTAGCCCGTCCCGCGGATCCAGCCGTGCTCGTCGGGGACCGCGCCGCGCAGCGCGGCGGCCAGCCCGTCCGGCGTCGTGACGTCCGGCGGCCCGCAGGGCACCGACCGTTCCGCGGCGGCCATGGCGTGCAGGTGCAGGTGGTGGTCGCACAGCCCGGGGAGCAGCGCGCCGCCGCCGCACTCCACCGTCCGCTCACCGGCCCGCCGCGCCAGCCCGGGGCCGATCTCGGCGACCCGGCCGCCCTCCACCCGGACGTCCGCGCGCACGCGCCCGTCGAGCTCCGCGTCCCGCAGCAGCAGCCCGCTCATGTCCCGCGCCCCCCGGTCCGGAGCATCACCGCGACGGTACCCGCCGCCCCTGCGCGGCGTCTCGCGGACGCCGGCGTCCCGCGCGGTCGCCCCGATCACGAGACGGGTGTCCGTTGTCCGGGAGGCGCGGTGGCGGCGTTCCGCCCATCGCCGGGGCGGCGGTGGCCCATACGGAGGCGCCGGCCACGAGACCGGTGTCGCGCGTTCACGGGGCGGAAGCCGACGTCCGTCGGCGGCGGCCGGATCGGCGAACCGGCGACCCTGCTCGCGAGACGTGGTGTCGCGGGGTCGGGCGTCCCGCGTGAGCGGCCGGATCACGGGCCCGGTATCCCCAGTTCGCGCAGTACCTCGGCGGTGTCCCGTCCCGATTCGGGCGCCGTGCCGTCGACGCGGCGGCGCACCGGCTCGGCGACGGGCACGAGCCCGTCCGTTCCGGTGTCGACGGCCCACCCGTCGCAGTGCCGGACGGCGGCCGGGGGCGCGCCGGGCCCGCGGGGGTCGAGCGTCGCCGCCACGACGTCGGACATGGCGACGTCCCACAGCACGCCCCCGCCGCCCGGCGGGGCGGTGCAGGCCAGCGCGGCGGCGGTGAGACCGGTGAGCGGGTCGGCGATCGCGTCGCCGCAGAACAGCGGCGTCCCGTCCGGCTCGCGGCGGACGAGACCGCAGGCCGCGGCCACGTCGTCGCCGAAGCCGACGCGGTCGGCGTCCCGCCCGTACGCGGTGATCGACACCCAGGTCGTCCCGGCGGCGACGGCGGCGTCCGCGTCCAGGCCGAACCGGGCGAGCGCGCGCGGCCGGGACGCCTCGACGACGATGTCGGCCGCGTCCACCAGCGCCGCCATCGCGTGCCGTCCCGGCGCCGTGCCGGGATCGAGCACGACCGAGCGGTGGCCCGCGTGCAGCAGCCGGTAGAAGCCCGGATCGCCGCGGCGGGCGCCGTCCGGGCGCGACGGTGTCTCCACCTTCACGACCCGCGCGCCCGCGAGGCCGAGCAGGTGCGCGCACAGCGGTCCCGCCCACAGCGCGCTGAAGTCGACCACGAGCAGGCCCTCGACGGAGCGCGGCGACAGCGGCGCCGGAACGGCCGGGCGGCGGGGCGTTCCCCCGGCGGGCCCGGCCGCGACGCCGAGCAGTTCGGCGCGTTCCGCCAGCTCGTCGCCGGTGTGCACGCGCAGCCACGCGGCCACGGCGGGCCACGGGTCCGGCCCCGTCTCCGCGCCGATCATCGCGCCGAGCAGCGCCGGGTCGTCCGGGCGGGCGCAGGAGACGGCCGCCCACCCGTCGGCGGTCGGCAGCAGCCGGCAGGAGCCGCCCGCCGACACCGTCCCGCCGCGCCGGTGCCCGGTGAAGGCGGCGCGTTCGGACAGCAGCCGCGGGCCGTCCACCGGCACCGGCAGCGTCTCCGCCAGTTCCCGGGCGAGCGCCGCGCCGCGTCCCGGCGGCACCAGGGGCGGGCCGTCCGGACGCCCGGTCAGCGGCACCACGCCGCTCGCCGCCCACTCGGCCAGCACGGACATGGCCCGACGATACACTCTGCGCCCCGACGCCGATCTCGACCGGAGGGAGCCCGATGATCGTCTCGATCGAGGACCTCGCCGACGGTGCGGCGGACGCCCCCGCGCTGGACCCGGACGGCGCCCCGCGCGACCCGCTCGTGGCGGTGGACCTGTCGGGCGGCGGGTCCCCGGCGCTGCTCGAACGGGCGGCGCGCGCGGCGCTCGGGTCCGACCGCCTCCTCGTCGGGCTGGGCGACGCCGATCCCGTGCTCGCCCGGGCGCTCGACGTCACCCTCGCCACCGCCGACGCGGGGCCGGAGAGCGTGACCGTCGCCGACCCGGGGGAGCGGCTCGAGGCGATCGGCCGGGCCGTTACGGCGAACCCGCGCGCCGCCCTCGTCCTGCGGGAGGTGCTGCGGGCGGTCGAGCACCTGCCCGTGCCCGCCGCACTGGACGTCGAGTCCTACGCCTACTCCACCCTGCTCGGCGGGGCGGAGTTCGCGCGGTGGCTCGCCGCCCGCGGGCCGCGCCCGCTCCCGCCGGAGACCGCCGACCCCGTCCTGGTCGACCGCGCGGGCGACGTCCTGCACGTCACGCTGAACAGGCCGGACCGCCGCAACGCCTACGGGCGGCAGGTGCGCGACACCCTCGTGGACGCGCTGCGGGTGGCGCTGCTGGACGACGGGATCGCCCGGGTCGTCCTCGACGGGGCGGGGCCCGCGTTCTGTTCCGGCGGCGACCTCGACGAGTTCGGCACCGCGCCCGATCTCGCGACCGCCCATCACGTCCGGACCCGCGCCGGTGCGGGACGTCCGCTGCACCGGCTCGCGGCCCGGGTCGAGGTCCGCGTGCACGGCGCCTGCGTGGGCGCGGGCGTCGAGCTGCCCGCGTTCGCGGGCCGCGTCGTCGCCCGCCCGGACGCCGCCTTCCGCCTGCCGGAGGTCGCGATGGGGCTGATCCCGGGCGCGGGCGGGACGGTGAGCGTGCCGCGCCGGATCGGCCGGCACCGCACCCTGTACCTGGCGCTCACCGGCGAGACGCTGGACGCCCGCACCGCCCGGGCGTGGGGGCTGGTCGACGAGATCTCCGGATAGGGCGGCACCGGCCGACCGTTGCGGAGGGTTGCTCTGGACAAACGAGAATACTAATCTCGCTACCGAGAACATCGATGTCGGAGTGTGCTCCTCCGGCCCGACGTGGGGGTGGCGCCTGGTGGACCTGGCCTTCACCGATGACCAGGAGGTCCTGCGCGCGAGCCTCCGCGACTTCTTCGACGGCGAAGCGCCCCCGGCCGTGGTGCGCGCCGCCGAACCGCTCGGGTTCGACGCCGGCCTGTGGCGCAAGGTCGTCGAGATGGGCCTGCCCGCGATCCTCGTGCCCGCCGAACACGGCGGGGGCGGGGCGGGGCTGCTGGAGCTCGCCGTCGCGGCCGACTGCCTGGGCCGGACGCTGGCGCCGGTCCCGCTCGCCGCGGCCGCCGCCGCGACCGCCCTGCTCGCCGAGGCCGCGCCGGACCATCCGTGGACGGCCCGCGCCGTCGCGGGCGACCTGCTGGCGACCCTCGCGCTGCGGCCGGTCACCGGCGGCGTCGCCCGGCTCGTCCCGGCCGGGGCGGTGGCCGACGTGGTGGTCGCGACGCGCGACGGGGCGCTCGTCGCGACCCGGGCGCCCGAACCGCTCGCCGCCGGGTCCGCGCGGGACCGGGCCGTCCCCAACCTCGGCTCCATGCCGGTCGCGGACCGCCCGCTGGACGACGGCGAGACGATCGTCCTCGCGGAGGGCCCGGCCGCCGTCGCCGCCCACGCCCGCGCCGTCCGCCGCTGGGAGGCGCTGACCGGCGCCGCGCTGACCGGCCTCGCCGCCCGCGCGCTCGAACTCGGTCTCGGCTACGTGCTGGAACGCCGGGCCTTCGGGATCCTCATCGGCGGCTTCCAGACGGTGCAGCACCGCCTGGCCGACGACGCGACGGCGCTGGAGGGCGCGCGGCTGCTCGCCTGGAAGGCCGCGTGGGCGCACGACGCCGGGACGCCGGACGCGGCCGAACTCGCCACGATGGCGCTGCTGTTCGCGTCCGAGACCGCGTACACCACGGCGTCCGACAGCCTGCAGATGCACGGCGGCTACGGCTGCACCCTCGAATACGACGTGCAGCTGTACTACCGGCGCGCCAAGGCGTGGCCGCTCGTGGCGGGCGACCGCCGCGCGGCCTACGCGGGCCTGCCGCGCCGCCTCTTCGGCACGGCGTCCTCCACCACGGCAGGGGTGTGACCATGGACTTCCGCGAATCCGACGAACTGGCCGGGCACCGCGCGGCCGCGCGCGCCTGGGTCGAGGCGAACGTGCGCCCGGAGTGGGCGGAGGAACAGCGCCGCAGCGGCTGCCACCAGACGATGGAACTGCACGAGCGGCTCGCCCGCGACGGCGTCCTCGCCGCCGGCTGGCCCGCCGAGTACGGCGGCGGCGACGCCGACCCCGGCTACGCGCGCGCCGTCTTCGACGAGTGCGCCCGCGCGGGCCTGCGCTGCGACGGGTGGGCGACGACCTCGATGGTGCTGCACACGATCCTGCACGTCGGCACCGAGGAGCAGAAGCGCCGGTACCTGCCCGGCGCGCTGCGCGGCGAGATCCTCATCGCCCTCGGCTACAGCGAGCCCGACTCCGGCTCGGACGTGGCCGCCGCGAGGACGACGGCCGTCCGCGACGGCGACGCGTGGGTCGTCGACGGCCAGAAGATGTTCACCAGCACCGCGCAGGTCTGCAGCCACGTGTTCGTCCTGGCCCGCACGAACCCGGACGCGCCCAAGCACGCCGGGCTGTCGCTGCTCCTGGTTCCGACGGACGACCCCGGGTTCGAGTGCCGCCCGATCCGCACGCTCGGTGGCCAGGTCACCAACGCCACCTTCTACACCGGCGTGCGCGTCCCCGAGGCGGCCCTCATCGGCGAGGTCGACCGGGGCTGGAACGTCATGCGGATCGCGCTGGTGTACGAGCGGGGCGTCGGCGGGCCCGCGTCCGTGGACCACGCGATCGCCGCCGACCTCGCCGCGTGGGCGCGGGACGCGCGCCGCCCCGGCGGGACGACCGTCCTGGACGACCCGCTGGTCGCCGAGCGGATCGGCCGGATCGCCGTCGAGGAGGAGGTCTCCCGGCTCCTGGGCGGCTGGATGGACTGGCACGCCGCGAAGGGCGGCGTCCCGGGCCCCGAGGGGGCCATGCGGAAGCTGTACTGGAGCGAGTCCGGCCGGCGCCACCTCGCCGACGCCCTGGACATCCTGGGCGCCGAGGGGCTGCTGGCGCCCGGCGCGCCGGACGCGCCCGCCGGCGGGGCCTTCGAGCACGAGTTCCGGGCCGCCGCCGTCACCACCGTCTACGGCGGGGCCAGCGAGGTGCTCCGCGACATCATCGCCGAGCGCCGCCTCGGCCTCCCGCGCAGCCGTCCGAGGGTCGGGCCGGCGCGACCGGCCGGCCCCGCGTGACACGGCCCGCGTGACACGGCCCGCGCGAGCCGGCCCGCGCGGCACGGCGGAGCGCGGGCGACCCCCTTCCACCCGCGAAGGCCGCGACCGGGCCTTCGTCCTTCGAACAGGAGCGGATCCGATGGCGGACGACCTCGACAAAGTCGACTTCTTCCGGGGAGACGAACTCAACGCCGACCCCTACCCCTACTTCGACGCCCTGCGCGGCAAGTGCCCGGTGCACCGCGAGCCCAACCACGGCGTGATGATGGTGACCGGGTACGACGAGGCCGTCGAGGTGCTCCACGACTCCGAGACGTTCTCCTCGTGCCTGTCGGTGACCGGCCCGTTCCCGGGCTTCCCCGTCCCGCTGGAGGGCGACGACGTCACCGAACTGATCGAGAAGCACCGGGACGAGCTCCCGATGAGCGACCAGCTCCCCACGCTGGACCCGCCCGTGCACACCGCGCACCGCAGCCTGCTGATGAAGCTGATCACCCCGAAGCGCCTCAAGGAGAACGAGGAGCAGATGGGGCGGCTGGCCGACGACCTGCTCGACAGGTGGCTCGACGGGACGGAGGGCGAGTTCGTCCGCGGGTTCGCGGGGCCGTTCACCCTCCTGGTCATCGCCGACCTCCTGGGAGTCCCCGACGAGGACCTTCCGGAGTTCCGGGAACAGTTCAACCTCCAGGAGAACACCGGCACGATCGGCTCCACGGACGACACCGGCCTCTCGCACACGCCCCTCGGGTTCCTGTACGAGCGCTTCGCCGCCTACATCGAGGACCGCCGCCGCGAGCCGCGCGGCGACGTGCTCTCCGGCATCGCCGCCGCGACGTTCCCCGACGGCTCGACGCCCGCGCCGATCGAGTCGGCGCGGGTCGCGGCGAACCTGTTCGCGGCCGGTCAGGAGACGACCGTCCGCCTCCTCGGCTCCGCGCTCAAGGTGATCGCCGAACGGCCCGGCGTCCAGGCGTGGCTGCGCGAGGACCGCACGCGGATCCAGAACTTCGTCGAGGAGACGCTGCGCCACGAGAGCCCCATCAAGGGCGACTTCCGGCTGTCGCGCGTCCCCACCACGGTCGGCGGCGTCGACATCCCGGCCGGGACGACCGTCATGGTGGTGAACGGGGGAGTGAACCGCGACCCCCGCAAGTTCGAGGACCCGGCGACGTTCGACCCGGCCCGCGCCAACGCGCGCCACCACGTCGCGTTCGGGCGCGGCATCCACACCTGCCCCGGCGCGCCGCTCGCCCGCGCCGAGGCCCGCGCCTGCATCGAGCGGATCCTGGACCGCACGTCCGACATCCGCGTCTCCGAGCGCCGGCACGGGCCCGCGCACGACCGCAGGTACGAGTACGTCCCGACGTACATCCTCCGCGGCCTGACCAGCCTGTACCTGGAGTTCACCCCGAAGGAGGGCGAGACCCGATGAAGGTCGTGATCGACGAGGACCGCTGCGCGGGACACGGCGTCTGCTGCTCCACGTGCCCCGAGGTCTTCGACCTCAACGACGACGGCTACGCGATGGTCCGCGTGCCGGAGGTCCCCGCCGAGCACGAGGAGCGGGTGCACGCCGCCGTCCGGAACTGCCCGGAGCGAGCGATCACGGCGGAGTGAGACGAACCCCTGGGGCGGGGCTTTCCGGAGGGACCCGGGAAGCCCCGCTTCTTAGGGTGCCGCGCCGGCGCAGGGCCGCGGATCATGGCGCCGCGCGGGTCCGGTCTCATCACGGCGATCTCCGCCTGCACCGGGGTCACCCGCACCTACGGTGTCGTGTTCGGCACGGCGAAGTCGGCGGTGGACCGGATGGCGCGCGACATGGCCGGGGTGCGGGACGGCCGAATGCCGGACGCCCGGCTGGGCGGGTGCCCGGTCCCGGTGCCGGTCGAGGAGTTCCGGGACGGCTTCCTCGTGCGGCCCGCCGAGACCGCGGCCGACGGCCTCGGCCCGGTGCTGATCGTGGACCGTGGCACGGGCGCGCCGAGCCGGTGGCCCGCGATGCCGTCCGACCTGCTCGCCCGCGAGTACGGGCGTTACCGGGAGCCGAGTCGGAGGCGACGGGGTTCTCGCCACCCCACGGCGCGGCCGATGAGTTCGCGGCTGGTGGCCGGTCAACCTCGTGACGCCCTAGGAAAGGACACCTGCCATGTCGGAACTTCTCGTCGACTTCATCACCTCCCTCGACGGCTACGCGTCGGGCGAGGGATGGCCCGGGTTCTGGGGCCTGGAGGGTCCGGAGTACCTCGCGTGGCTCGGCGAGCAGCCCGAGGTCACCTACCTGATGGGGGCGAACACCTATCGCCTGATGTCGGGCTTCGCCGCCGGCGAGGTCCCGGAGGGCCAGGACGAGTTCAGGCCCGAAGAGGAGGCGTCCGTGGACGAGCTCACGCGAGCGTCCAAGGTGGTGTTCTCCTCCTCGCTCGAAGAGCCGCTGACGTGGGCCAACTCCACGCTCGTCCGCGAGGACGCCGTCGAGGCCGTCCGCGCCATGAAGGCGAGCGGCTCGGGGCTGCTCAGCACGATCGGCAGCCTGAGCCTGTGCCGGTCCCTGCTGCGGGCCGGACTCGTCGACCGCTTCCGGGTCGTGATGTTCCCGGTGATCACCGGGGCCACGGGCGCGGAACGCATCTACGACGGCTATCCGGACGTGGCCCTCGAGATGATCGAGCACCGCACCTTCGACGGCCGCATCCAGCTTGTCGAGTACAGGCCCCGCGTGCTCGAGCACCCGCCGCTCGGCGCCCCTGCGTGACGTCGCCCCGTCCGCCGGAGCTCGCCGATCTGGTCATCGGCTACCTGCGGCGCTGATCGTGCCGGGGCGGACTTGGCCTCCCCTTTGCGGTCTCTTGGGGCTTTGGTACCGTCATGCCCACATTGGGCGCCCGGAGGGGCGCCGAGACCATCGATCAGTGTCCGCGCCACCCCGAGCACGAGTTCGTGCGGGTGGCGGCGGCGACGCCGAGTCCGCGCACCGCGCGGAGCCGGGGAACCAGCGCGATCGACGCCCGGACCGGCCGGTCCGCGTCGCTTCGCAGGGGTGAATCGACGCCTCGCCAAGAGGCGTCGTAGGGCGTCTTCCATGCCCGAATCCGTCAGCTAACCCGGTAGGCGGCATGGAAGGAGCAGCCGTGATAGGTCGGCACGTCATCACATCCAGGTTCTCCGCCCCGCTGGCCGGCATGGCCCTCGCGGGCGTCTTCGCCGGCTCCCTCGCGCTGGCGTCGGCGGACGGCGGAGGCGACCCCGGCGGATCGAGGGCCGCCGCCCTCTCGGCGAACCACGCGGCGCCGTCGGCGGCCCCCGAGGACCGCGAGGACCGCGAGAGCCGCGAGAGCGGACCCCCGAAGCTCCCGGCCGACTGCAAGCCGGAGAAGGCCGCCGAACTCGACTACGCGAACGGCCGCATCCCGGACGAGGAGCTGTGCCCGCTTCCGCAGGAGGACGAGTCGCTCCGGGCCGACGCCGCCGCGGCGTTCTACGAGCTGAACGCCGCCTACCACGAGCGTTTCGGCGAGGAGATGTGCGTCCGCAGCTCCTACCGCAGCTACGAGCGGCAGGCGGAGCTGTACGAGAGCATGCCCGCGGGCATGGCCGCGGCGCCGGGCAACAGCAAGCACGGGCTCGGCATCGCCGCCGACCTGTGCGGCGGCGTCGAGGAAGAGGGCACGCCGCAGTTCGAGTGGCTGGAGGACAACGCCGGGGAGTACGGCTGGTTCCACCCGGACTGGGCCTACAGCAACCCGTACGAGCCGTGGCACTGGGAGTACGGCGGCGACCAGGACGACTGAGCCTCCCCGAGGGCCCGGCCGCGCGCGAAACGGCCGGGCCCTCGGCCACGACGTCGCGCCCGCGCGCCGCCGCCGACGCGGAAGTCGCGGCGCCCGCCACCGACCCGCCGTCCGTGGTGCTTTCCGTGGCCGGCACGGAGGCGTCCCGTACTCCCGCCGGGAGAAGCTGGGGGCACCGAGAACGACAGGTTCCCCGACCACAGGAGTGACCATGACCGGCCCGTCCACCGTCGACTTCCGCTCCCGCGCCCGGCGCCGCCGCGACACCGAGCACCGGCTCGCCCACGACGTCGACGTCTGGGTGGCCACCGCCTCGCCGGACGGCGCCCCCTACCTGGTCCCGCTGTCGTTCGACTGGGACGGGGAGCGGCTCCTGGTCGCCACCCCGGCGGACAGCCGCACGGGCCGGAACCTGGCCGCCTCGGGCACCGTCCGGCTCGCGCTCGGGCCCACCCGCGACGTGACGATGATCGACGGCGAGGTCGAGGTCCTGGAGCTCGGCGCGCTGCCGAAGGAACGGGCCGACCGGTTCGCCGCGGCCACCGGCTTCGACCCGCGCGCGCAGGAGTCGCCGTACCGCTGGTTCCGCATCACCCCGCGGCGCGTCCAGGCGTGGCGCGAGGAGAACGAGCTGCGCGGCCGCGAGCTGATGCGCGACGGCCGCTGGCTGGCCTGACCGGACGTCCTCCGCATCGCGCCCGTGCACGGGCGAACCCGAACGCGGGGGGCGGGCGCACCGTGCCGGCGGGTAGTTTGATCTTCACCGGTCCGTCCGAAGGGAATGGGTGCTGTGGAGATCTCCGGCGTCGGTGTGTGGAGCCAGCAGCTGCGGTACGGCGACCGCGCGGAGGCCGCCGAGGCGGCCGCGGAACTCGAGGAGCTGGGGTACACCGCGCTGTGGATCCCCGACATCGGCGGGCCGCTCTTCGACGCGGTCGGCGAGCTCCTCGCGGCGACCCGCCGGACGGTCGTCGCGACCGGCATCCTGAACCTGTGGATGCACGAGCCCGCGGACGCCGCCGCCGCGCACGCGTCGCTGACCGCCGCGCACGGTGACCGTTTCCTGATGGGCATCGGGGTGAGCCACGCCCCGCTGGTGGACGCCGCGGAGGCGGGCCGGTACCGCAGGCCGCTGGCCGCGATGGCCGCGTTCCTCGACGGGCTCGACCGGGCGGAGCCGCCGGTGCCCGCGGCGAGCCGCGTGCTGGCCGCGCTCGGCCCGAAGATGCAGCGGACCGCCGCGGAACGGAGCCGCGGGGTCCACCCGTACCTCGTCCCGCCGGAGCACACCCGCCGGACCCGCGAGTCGCTGGGCGACGGCCCGCTCGTCCTCCCGGAGCAGACCGCGATCCTGTGCTCGACGCGGGACGAGGCGCGGGCGATCGGGACCGGCTGGCTGCGCGCCTACCTGTCGCTGCCGAACTACGCCGGCAACCTGCTGCGGTCCGGCTTCACGGCCGAGGACGTGGAGTCGGTGAGCGACCGCCTGTTCGACGCCCTGATCGCCTGGGGCGACGAGGACGCGATCAGGCGGCGGGTGGAGGATCACCGCGCCGCCGGCGCCGACCACGTCTGCGTGCAGGTCCTCACCGCCGACCAGGACGCCTTCCCGCGGGAGGAGTGGCGCCGCCTCGCCCCCGTGCTGACGTCCGCCTGACGGTCGGCACGGGCGGCGATCAGCCGGACGTCCGGTCGCCGTCCTTCAGCCTGCCCCAGCCGTGCCAGCGGTCCACCCTGATCCACGCGCTGACCCGCCCGCGCGTCCGCTCGGGGTAGGGCTCGCCGGTGTAGTGGCGGGCGAGGCGGTCGATGTCGGCGAGGTCCGTGTCGTCCCGCAGTTCGGCGACGTGCCCGATGAGCGTGACGTGGGTGTACCAGTCGTCGCCGTCGAGGACGGTGACGGACACGCGCGGGTCGCGCCGCAGGTGCCCCAGGCGCACCCGTCCCTCGTCCATGTTGACCAGCACCCGGCCGTCCTCCCACAGGTACCAGGTCGGCGCGGACACCGGGGCGCCGTCCGACCGCAGGGTCGCGATGACGCACGGGTTGGGCCTGGCGAGCAGCGCGTCGGCCTCCGGCGGCAGCGGCGGCTTGGACATGCGATCTCCCTGTTCTCCGGCGACGACGGGCTCGTGACACCTACCCCGGGTGATCGCGCCGACACCTGCGAGCGGACGGGTTCGCGCGGCCGCCCGCTCGATGCGGTCATTCGGGCCGCCCTTTCTCACCGGGAACGTCTGCCAGATATCGGCCAGGCCGGATCGTCTCCGCCGTAGAGGCCGGAATTGTCCTTCTCGTCGACGCGCGAGTGCCCCCTCGCCTCGTTAAGGGCCAGACATTTCCTGTTTTGCGCATTGATGTTTGTCCATAACGGACTTAGGAGACGCTGCGGCTGAAACCCCCCCGCCGAGAGGTCTCCCGTGAAAAGACTCCCCGCCGTGGCCGCACTGTCGGCCGCCGCCGCAGCCCTCGTCGCCGCCGGTCCGTCCGCCGCGGCGGCGCCCCCGCCGCCCCCGGACGAGGCCACCGCCCGCAGCCGCCTCGCGCTCCTCACCGTCCGCGCCGAAGGGTCGATGAGCGGCTACGACCGCGAGAAATTCCCGCACTGGATTGACCAGGGCGGCGCCTGCAACACCCGCGAGACCGTTCTCAAGCGGGACGGCCGGAACGTCACCGTCGGCTCGGACTGCTACCCGACGAGCGGCTCCTGGTACAGCCCCTACGACGGCGCCACCTGGCACCGGCCGTCGGACATCGACATCGACCACATGGTGGCGCTGGCCGAGGCGTGGCGCTCCGGGGCGTCGAGCTGGACGACGTCCCGCAGGCAGGCGTTCGCCAACGACCTGGGCAGCTCCCAGCTATGGGCCGTCACCGACAACGTCAACCAGTCCAAGGGCGACCAGGACCCGGCCGAGTGGACGCCGCCCCGCGCGGCCTTCCACTGCATGTACGCCCGGTCGTGGATCGACGTGAAGTGGCGGTACGGGCTCACCGTGGACACGGCGGAGCGCAACGCGCTCTCCGGCCTGCTGGACAAGTGCTGACCGCGCACGCCCTGCGCGAACCGGCGCGCACGGGCGCCGCGGCGTCGAACCGGCTGTAGCTCAATCGCCCCAGAACTGGTGATCCACGCGTTCGGCGCGGGGCTCCCTCGGCGGGGGGCCGGGCGGGAAGCCGTCCGGGCCTCCGGCCGGAACGGGAGCGGCGGCGCGCTCCTCGACGGGGTCCGCGCGGTCCCGCCGGGTGGCGACGAGCGCGGCGAGCGCCGTGGTCAGCGGGACCGCGGCGATCAGCCCGAGCGTGCCGGCGGCGCTGCGGACGATCTCCTGGGCGATGACCGGGGTGGTGACCACCTCGCCGAGGGGCTGGCTGCCGACGCTGAACATCAGCAGCAGTGGCAGGGACGCGCCGGCGTAGGCGAGGATGATCGTGTTGATCACCGAGGCCACATGGGCCCGCCCGACGCGTGCGCCCGCCCGGTAGAGCTGCAGGAGCGTGTAGGCCGGGTTGGCGTGCGCGAGCTCGCGGACGGTCGCCGCCTGCGTGACGGTGACGTCGTCCAGGATTCCCAGCGAACCGATGATCACGCTGGCCAGCAGCAGCCCCTGGGTGTTGATCCGGTAGCTGAGGTCGAGGTAGAGCGAGCTGTCGTCGGTGATGCCCGTGAGGCTGGTCAGGTCGATCGCGATCGTCGCCAGCACTCCGGTGAGGGTGAGGCTGCCCAGGGTGCCGATGACCGCGATGGACGTGGACATCGTGAAGCCGTGCGTGAGGTAGAGCACCGCGAGCATGATGGCCGCCGCGCAGACGATCGCGGCGAGGAGCGGGGGGCTGCCCACCAGGATCGCGGGGATCAGGAACCACAGGAGCAGCGCGAACGTGACGGCCAGGCCGACGAGCGCCGTCAGCCCGCGCCACCGGCCGAAGGCGACCACCGCGAGGACGAAGGCGGCGCCGACCAGCCACAGCGAGCCGGACCGGTCGTGGTCCGACAGCTGGTAGGACGGGCCCTGCCCGCCGTCGGCGGGCATGTGCAGCAGGATCACGTCGTCGCCCGCCGTGAACACCCGGGTCCCCGGGCCGCTGGGGAGTTCGGTGCTGACGACCCGGCCCTCCGTCGGGCCCTCGGTCAGCTCGACGTGCGCGGTGCCGCACCGCCGCGGATCCTGCGGGGGCGCCCCCTCGCCCGGAGCGCCGGCGTCGATGGGGGAGCTGCCGGGCGGGGCGGTCTGCGGGCAGGGCTTGAGATCCACCCGCACGACCGTCCCGGTCACCTTCTCCAGCTGGACGGACGACGGGCCCGGGGGCTCGGGCGAGGACGGCCACATCCACACCAGGGCCCCCAGCGTCACCAGCGACAGCGGGATGATCGCGGCCAGGACGGCGCGGACCGCGGAGCGGGACGCGGGTCGGTGGCGGTGGCCGTCCGCCCCGTGGCCATGGTGAGCGCCCATGCTCGACGGCTCCTTCGTAGTGCGTTCGTGCCGATGCCGCGCACGTCGCCGTCCGGCGGCACGGTAGACGCGGTCGAGCGGTGCTCACGGACCTCATGGGGGACCGGGCCGCCGCACACGTGTGCCGGCCCGGCGCCGCAACCGAGCGGACGGACATCTCTGACGTCGCGCAGGAAGCACTCTACTGTGCGTGACCCGGGCGAGGTCCCGCGATCGCGGCACCGCCGCCCGCGAACGCCCGGCCGGAACCGAACCCGCCGCCCGGCTCTGGACCGAAAGCGAGAAACCGCCGGCCGGACGCGGCTCCGCATGGAGCCGGCGGACCGTCGCCGTTCAGCTCCGCGGCTTGCGGCGCCTCCAGAAGCCACGGCGTCCCCGCCGCTCCGCGACGCGGCGCGGCGCCGCAGAAGATCGCTCGCCGGTCTCCCCAGCACCGGAGCGCCACTGCTCGACCAGCGCATCGGGATCGACCCGCCGGAGCACGATCGGCAGCTCCGAGGGTCGTCGCAGCGAGGCGGCGATCCGCCGGTTCAGTTCCGCCGCCAGCTCGCGGACCTCCTCTTCGGAACGCAGCTCCCGAACGGCGTCGGGCAGGCGGTCGATCTCCTTCCGGAGCCGCAGAGGTTCGGGCAGCATGGCTTCGGTGTCCAGCCCTTCGCGGCGGGCCTTGTCCACGATCCACTGGTCCATGCTGAAGGCCTCGCCGCGCCTCGGCAGCGGCTTGCCGGCGCCGGGAAGATCATCGAACTCGCCGCGCTCCCGCGCCTGGCGGATCTGCCTGTCGATCCAGCTCTCGAAGCCCATTCCGGCGGGCTTGCGCTCCGTCATGCGAGCCTCCCCTCCCGAAAGCCGCGCCGATCCCCAGGCTAGGCGACCGGCCCGGCGCGTCCCCGGCGGCGCCAGTCCACCGCGATCACGCCCGCCACGGGCCGGCGCGCGGCGACCCTCTTGCCGTACCTATCGTTTCTCGATAGATTCCGATCGTGTTTCGATCGAAGGAGGGGTGATGGGAACCCTGACGGTGCTCGCCCTGCGCGCCGTGCTGGCGATGCTGCTCGCCGGCTCGGTGTTCGTGCAGACGGTGATGATGTGGCTGCTGGCCATCGACCTGGAAGAAGAGCTCGACCCGGAGAACGCGCACATGCGCGTCCCGATCCTGGTGATCCTCATCCTGGGCATCGCGACGATCCAGATCGTCCTGGTCTGCGTGTGGCGGCTGGTGACGATGGTGCGGCGCGGCACGGTGTTCTCCCACGCCGCCTTCCGGTACGTGGACATCGCGATCGGCGCGGTCACGGCCGGCGCGCTGCTGACGTTCGCCTTCGGGGTCGTCCTCGCGCCGGGGGAGGCCGTCGCGCCCGGCATCGTCCTGCTGGTGGGAGGCGCCGGCGTGGCGGTCCTGGGCGTGGCCCTGATCATGCTGGTGCTGCGGATGCTGCTCGCGCGGGCCGTCGCCCGCGACGCCGAGGCGGCGCGGATGCGGGCCGAGCTCGATGAGGTGATCTGATGCCGATCGTCGTCGACATCGACGTCCTCCTGGCCAAGCGGAAGATGTCGGTCGGTGAGCTCGCGGACCGCATCGGGATCACCCCCGCCAACCTGGCGGTGCTCAAGAACGGCCGCGCCAAGGCGGTGCGGTTCACGACGCTCGCCGCGCTCTGCGAGGTGCTCGAATGCCAGCCGGGCGACCTGCTGCGCTGGGAGGCACCGGATACCGCGCACTCGACGGCCGACACCGTGGACGCCGCGGACGCCGCGGACGGATGACGAGACGGAACGTCGTCCGGCCCGCAGTCCGAGCACCGTGGCGAACAGCGGTTCCACGGCGGCGACCACGGCACGGCCGGTGGGCGTCCGCCGGTGCGGCGGCCTTCGGGGGCGCGCCCGGGCTCAGGAGGAACGGGAGGCGGCGCGGCCTTCGGCGAAGCCCGTCGTGAAGCCCGTCGTGAAGCCCGTCGTGAAGGCCTCGTCGCCGAGGGCGGACCGCGCCGTGGCAGTGATGCGGTCGACGTCTCCGCGCTCCCCGGGCGGCAGGGGTGCGCCTGCGGACTCGCGCAGGGCGGCGGCTTCGCCGAGGAGCCGTGCCGCCTCCGCGGGGGAGCCCGCCAGGGCCGCCGCGCCGGCCAGGCCTTCGAGGGCGAGCGCGATGGCCCTGGGGTCGCCGATGCCCTGCGCGACGGTGAGGGCCTCCCGGTGGAGCTCCCCGGCCGCCGCGGCGTCCCCCCGCTGCTCCGCGGTGAAACCGAGCTCTCCCAGCCCGAGCGCGATCCCCGGCGCGTACCGCACCTCGCGTGCCCCGGCGAGGGCTTCGCGCATGTGGGCCTCGGCGTCGTCGAGGCGGCCCGCGCGGCGGGCGGTGAGCGCCAGGCC
Organism: Actinomadura sediminis; assembly: GCF_042675525.1. NCBI lineage: Bacteria > Bacillati > Actinomycetota > Actinomycetes > Streptosporangiales > Thermomonosporaceae > Actinomadura > Actinomadura sediminis. Next base: position 31,649 of record NZ_JBHTJA010000051.1, on the reverse strand, counting down.
GGTGAGGGCGAAGGCCTCGCCGGGGCGGTAGCCGTGCTCGGCGGCGAGGGTCCTGCCCCGCTCGTGGCGCCGGTCCGACTCGGCGTGGTCGCCCGCCAGCAGGGCGAGCCGGCCGAGCCCGGACTGGAGCAGCGAGACCTGCAGCCACAGCCCCAGCTCCTCGGCCAGCCGGAGTCCGTCGCGGCGGAGTTCGGCGGACCTGCGATGGTCGCCCTTGATCTCCGCGAGCCGGCCGAGCAGCTCGACGGCCCGGACCCGCCCCCACCGGTCGCCCAGCTCCCCGAAGATCGCCAGGCTCTCCTCCCCGGACCGTTCGAGCGTGCCGAGGTCGCCGCGGACGAGGGCGTGGTTCGCCTCCGTGGCCAGGGCCGCGGCGGCGCCCCATCGGTCGCCGAGCCGCCGGAACACCGGCAGCGCCCGTTCCACCAGATCCCGGCTGAGGTCCAGATCGCCGGCACCGAGCAGCACGTCGCTGAGAAACCACTCCGCTCTCGCGCGTTCGCCCGGGTCGGCGATCGCCGCCGAGGGCGTGCGGACGTCCGCGGTGCGCTCGCCCAGCAGATCCAGACCGGTCCGCCAGGCCTCGGCCCGCGCCCTCGTCGCGGAAGGGACCTCGGCCCGGACGCCCAGCGCCATCGCGAACGCGCGCCGTCCCTCACCGATCCTGCCGCGCAGATACCAGTACCAGGCCAGCGCGTTGACCAGGCGCAGCGCGAGGCCGGCGTCGCGCCGCCGCACGGCCTCCTCGAGCGCGCCGCGCAGGTTGGCGTGCTCGGCGTCCAGGCGCCGCAGCCAGCGCCGCTGGTCGGGGCCGCGGAGCCGCGGCTCCGCGCGTTCGGCCAGTGCGGTGTGGAAGGTCAGGTGCCGGAGGCGGACCCGCTCGGTCTCGCCGGCCTCCTCCAGGCGGTCCAGGGCGTAGGCCGCGACCGATTCCAGCAGCCGGTAGCGGGTCTGACCAGGGCCGCCGGTCCGGACCGCCATCGAGCGGTCGACGAGGCGGGCCAGCAGGTCGAGGACGTCCTCGCGCGCAACGCCGTCGCCGTCCGCGCAGACCTCCTCCGCCGCCTCCAGCGTGCAGCTCTCGTAGTGCACCGCGAGCCGGCGCAGGACGCGGCGTTCGGGCTCGGACAGCAGCTCCCAGCTCCAGTCGATCATCGCGCGCAGGGTCCGCTGCCGTGCCGGGGTGCCGCGGTGCCCCGAGGAGAGCAGCCGGAACCGGTCGTCGAGCCGTTCGGCCAGGTCGTGGACGTCCAGTGCGCGCAGGCGGGTGGCGGCCAGCTCCAGGGCCAGCGGGACGCCGTCCAGCCGGCGGCAGATCGCGGCGACCGCGCGGGCGTTGGCGGTGTCGATCGCGAACCCCGGGACGGCGGCCGCCGCGCGCGCCTCGAACAGCCGGACGGCGCTGAACCTCCGGAGGGTCGCGGGCCCGTTGTCGGCCGGGGAGTGGGGCGTCTCCAGCGGCGGGACGGGCCACACCGACTCCCCGGCGAGCCCCAGCGGCTCCTGGCCGGTGGCGAGGATCCGCACCTCCGGCGCCGCCCGCAGCAGCCGCTCGCTCAACGCGGCCGCTTCCTCGATCACGTGCTCGCAGTTGTCCAGGACGAGCAGCGTCCGGCGGGTCCGCAGCGCGTCGGCGAGCCGCGCGGCCGGATCGGCGGGCTCCCCGGAACGCGGCAGGCCCGGGGCGGTGTCGTCGCGGATGCCCAGCGCGGCGATCACGGTCTCCACCAGCCGGTCGGGCCCCGTCGCCCCGGCCGTCCGGTCGAGGCCGGCCAGCTCGACGAGCCACACGCCGTCCGGGTGGTCTGCGGCTGCCCGCGCGGCGGTCTCCAGGGCGAGCCGCGTCTTGCCGACACCGCCGGGGCCGGTGAGGGTGACCAGCCGGGCCGCCTTCAGCAGCGCCTGGACCCGCGCCATCGCCTCGTCGCGCCCGACCAGCTCGCTGATCTGCGCGGGGAGGTTCGTCTGCGGCGGCGCCCCCGGCGCGGTGGCGAGGGCGGAGTCCTGCTCGAGGATCCGCCCGTGCAGTTCGGCGATCTCCGGCCCGGGGTCCAGGCCCAGTTCCTCACGCAGGCGCGTCCGCAGGTCGGCGTAGGTCTGGAGGGCATCGGTCTGCCGTCCGACCCCGTACAGGGCGCGCATGTACGCGGAGCGGAGGCGTTCCCGCAACGGGTGTCGTTCCACCAGGTCGCCGAGCTCGTCGGCGAGCGCGCCCAGCTCGCCGATCTCCAGGCGCGCCTCCGCCCGTTCCTCGAGGGCGGTGAGCCGCCGCTCCTCCAGGAGCGCCGTCACCGGACGCGCGAACTCCGCGTCGGCGAAGTCGGCGAAGGCCGGTCCGCGCCACAGCCCCAGCGCCTCGGTCAGCAGGCCCGCCCGTGAGCGCGGGTCGGAGGTCTCGCGCGCCCGCGCCAGCAGCCCGGTGAACCGCATCGCGTCGACGGCCTCGGCGTCCACCCGGAGCCGGTATCCCAGGGACTCCTCGAAGGACACCATGTCCCGGGCGCCGGGCTCGGCCTCGTCCAGGGCGCGGCGCAGCTGCGAGACCTTGACCTGCAGCGCCCCGGACGGATTGCGGGGCGGCGCGTCGCCCCACAGGTCGTCGATCAGCCGGTCCACCGGGACCGGCCGCCCCTCATGCCCGATCAGGACGGCCAGCAGCGCGCGGACCTTGGCCCCGCGCACCACCACCGGGGCGCCGTCCGCCGTCCACACCCCCAGCGGCCCGAGCACCCCGAATCGCATCCCCTCACGATATCGGGCGCTTTCTCCCGGGATCGACCCCGCTTACCCCCTCCCGCCATCGGCGGAAAGCGCGCGGTAAGCGCCGGATAAGCGCCGGTCGCCATGCTCGACCCACCGAGCCGCACAGGAAGTTTCGAAGGGAGAGCGCGATGACCGGATCGCTGAACCTCGCCATCATCGTCGGCAGCACCCGGGACCGCCGGTTCGGCCCCACGGTGGCCGCCTGGTTCGCCGGGGAGGCCGGCCGGCGCCCCGACCTCGGCATCGACGTCATCGACCTCGCCGAGACGGCCCTGCCCGCCGTGCTCGCCGCCGACGACGCGGGGCCCGCCGAGGCGCCCGAACCGGTACGCGCGCTGGGAGAACGGCTGGACCGGGCCGACGCGTTCGTGATCGTGACGCCCGAGTACAACCGCAGCTTCCCCGGTTCGCTCAAGACGGCCGTCGACTGGTACGTGGACGAGTGGCAGGCCAAACCGGTCGGCTTCGTCTCCTACGGCGGAACGTCCGGCGGTCTGCGCGCCGTCGAGCACCTCCGGCAGGTCTTCGCCGAGCTCCACGCCGTCACCGTCCGCAACACGGTCAGCTTTCACTCCTGCCGGGACAGGTTCGACGACCACGGCCGCCCGATCGACGCGGCGGGCTGCCGCGCGGCGGCCGAGAGCCTGCTCGACCAGCTGATCTGGTGGGCCCGCACCCTGCGGGACGCCCGCGCCCAACGCCCCTATGCGGCGTGACGGAAGCCTTGCCCCGAAACCCTCTGAGGAGACCGCGATGTCATCGCACAAGAAGCCCGCCATCGCCGGAAGGCCGCGCTGGGTCCTCGGCCTGCTGGCCTTCTCCAGCCTGATCACTTCGCTCGACTTCACCATCGTGTACGTGGCGCTGCCCGACATCGCCCGCGACGTCGGGCTGTCGGGTCACACCACCCAGTGGGTGGTCAGCGCCTACGCCATCTTCTTCGGCGGCTTCCTGCTGCTGGGCGGCCGCTCGGCCGACCTGCTGGGCCGCCGCCGCATGTTCGTCCTGGGCATGCTCCTGTTCGGCGGCGCCTCGCTCCTGGGCGGCCTGGCGACCTCCCCCGCGACGCTGATCGCCGCGCGGGCGCTCCAGGGCATCGGCGGCGCCGTCCTGTTCCCCGCCACGCTCTCGCTGGTCACCACCAGGTTCGCCGAAGGCCCCGGGCGCGTCCGGGCCCTGGCCGTGTGGGCCGGGGCCGGCGCGGGCGGGCTGAGCCTGGGCGCCCTGCTCGGCGGCGTGCTGACCCACGCGTTCGGCTGGGAGGCGGTGTTCCTGGTGAACGTGCCGCTGGTCGTGGCGGGCACCGTGGGCGCGTTCGCCCTGCTCGGCCCGGACGGCCCGCGCGAACGGGGACGCGGCTTCGACATCCCCGGCGCCCTGACCGGGACGGCCGGCCTGACGCTGCTGGTCTTCGCCATCGCCCAGGGCCCCGAGGTCGGCTGGACCGCGGCGTCCGTCCTCACCTCCGCCGTCCTCGCCGCGGCGCTGCTGACCGGGTTCGTCGTCATCGAGGCCCGCACCCGGCACCCGCTGATGCCGCTGCGGCTGTTCGCCAACCCCCACCTCCGCGCCGGCCTGCTGGTGATCCTCACCTTCGGCATCACCATGCAGAACCTGGTGTACTTCCTCACCCTGTACTTCCAGGACGTGCTCGGCTACTCGGCGCTGCAGGGCGGGCTGGTCTTCCTGACCCTCTCGGTGATGATCGGCGCCGCCAACTTCGTCGCCGAACGACTGATCATCCGCATCGGCGCCCGCAGGACCTTGATCATCGCCCTGCTGCTCGGCTCCGCCGGCGGCGCGCTGATGGCCGCCGGCATGCGCACCGACGGCTCGTACTGGACGATCCTCGCCGGCCTGCTCGTCTACGGCATGGGCATGGGAACGATCTACCCGACCATGTTCGGCACCTCCGGCACCGGCGTGGCCGACGACGACCAGGGCGCCGCCGGGGGGATGGCCAACACCGCCCTCCAGATCGGCACCAGCGTGGGCCTGGCGATCCTGGTCAGCGTCTCCGCCTCCGGGCTCGCCGACCAGACCGGCGAGGCCCTGCGGGCCGCCACCTCCGACGGCCTGCGCAACGCGGTCTACGTCGCGGCCGTGCTCACCCTCGCGGGCATCCTCGCCGCCCTGCTCGTGCCCCGCCGCACCGCCCCGCCCCCCGCCCCCGTCACCCCCGCCGCTGAGAAGCCCGTTCCCAACCTCCACTGAAAGGAATCACCATGACGACCACCGAGAACACGACCGCCCGTCAGGTCACCGTGCTAGGGCTCGGCGATATGGGATCGGCGATCGCCAGGACGTTCGTCGACCGCGGGTACCGCACCACGGTCTGGAACCGGACCGCGAGCAAGACCGCGCCGTTGGCGGAGGCCGGCGCCATAGCGGCCTCCACGGCCGCGGAGGCGGTGGCGGCGAGCCCGCTCGTCGTCGTCTGCCTCCTCGACGACACCGCGGTCGACGAGGTCCTCGCGTCCGTCGGGTCCGCGGTCGCGGGCAAGGTGCTGGTGAACGTCACCAGCGGCTCCGCCGGTCAGGCACGGGCCCACGAGCGCTGGGCGCGGGAACGCGGCGCCGAGTACATCGACGGCAAGATCATGGGAGACCCCCCGTACGTGGGGACCCCCAACATCATGTTCCCCTTCAGCGGTTCCCGCGGCGCGTTCGACGCGCACGAGCCGACGCTGCGGGAGCTGGGCACCATCGCCTACCACGGCGAGGACGCGGGCCTGGCCGCCGTGGAGTTCATGGCCCAGGTCGCGGTGGCCTACGAGTTGCTCATCGGCTACCTGCACGTCCTCCGGCTGGTCCAGGCCGAAGGGGTCGACGTCGTCGAGTTCGCCGAGCGCGTCGCCGGTTCGGTCGCCGCGTTCCCGCCGCTGCTGACCTCGATGGCCAAGGCCGTCCAGAGCGGCGAGTACGCACCCGACCTCGGTCCGCTCAACGTCCAGGCCGCGCTGATGAACGACATGATCGACCACCGGGAATCCCTCGGCGTGGAAGCCGTCCGGATGAGAGAGGTCAAGGACCTGATGGACCGCCGGATCGCCGACGGCCACGGCGGCCAAGGGTTCTCGAGCCTGTTCGAGCTGCTGGCCGGGCCCAGCCGGACGTAACTCCCGTACACATCCGACTTGGGCGTGGCCCGGCCGGGAGACTGTGGCGATCCACAGACTCGCGTGCCGGAGCCACGCCCAAGTTCGCGGTTGATCCCGAGGTTTCGTCCGGTGGGTCCGGCGTGACATGATCTCGATAACGGTTTTCATTCACGCGCACTGTGTCGACCCCGATGTGATCGCCGACCTGCGCTCACCCCATGGAGAGAGATGACCGACGAAGCCGCACGCGCCGCCGAGGGCCTCGGCTACGCCGTCAACGCCCCCTACTACGACCTGATCTTCCCCGAGGAGCCCCGCGACGCCCTCGCCGCGACCCTCCGCACGCTCCTGCGCGACGCCCGCGCCGTCGCCGAGGTCGGCCCCGGCACCGGCTGGTTCACCGAGGTCCTCGCCGGTCTCGCCGGCGAGGTGTTCGCCGTGGAACCGGCCCGCATCATGCGCGCCGCCCTCACCGCCCGGCTCGCCCGCGACCCCGGCCTCGCGCGCCGCGTCACCGTCCTGCCCGACGACGCCCTGACCGTCCGCCTCCCGGCCCCGGTGGACGCGGTCGTCATGTTCAACCTCGTCATGCACTTCTCGCCGGAGCAGCGCCCGGTCCTGTGGCGCCGCTGGGCCGAGGCCCTCGCACCCGGCGGCCTCCTGCTGATCGAGCCGCAGTACCCGCAGAAGGCCGAGCCCGTGCCCGCCGCCACCGTCCCCGGCCGCGCCCTCGGCCGCCGCCGGTACGACGTCGTCACCCGCGCCGACGTCGCCGGGGACGATCTCGTCCGCTGGGTCAACACCTACCGGACCTGGGACGGCGACGACCTCGTCGCCGAGGAGACCGCCGAGTTCGACTGCCACGTCGTCTCCGACGAGCGCCTCGCGTCCGAACTGACCGCCGCGGGCTTCGCCCCGCTCCCCGCCGACGGCGTCCACGCGTGGCGCCGCGAGGAGCACTGACAGCGGGCGAGGGGCGACCAGGCGCTCACCGGCCGGACCCACGCGGGATCGGCCCGCCCCGCCACGGGTCAGCGGAAGTCGTCCGCGTGGTCGGCGGCCCACGCGCGGAAACTCCGCGGCGGGACGCCCGTGACCTCCTCCACCGTCGTGGTGGCCGGAGCGGGACGCTCGCGCAGCGCGGCGTACCCCTCGACCATCACGCGCGCGAACGACGGCGGCATGCCGGCCTCGATCCTCTTTCGCAGGGCGGCCTCCGGGGGGATCTCCTCCCAGCGCACGGGGCGCCCGATCACCTCGCCGATGACGTGCGCGAACTCGTCCTGCCGCCGGACCTCCGCACCGGTGAGCGCGTAACGCCGCCCGGCGTGGCCGTCCTCGGTGAGCGCGCGGACCGCGACGTCCGCGATGTCGCGCTCGTGGATCAGCGGCATGGCCGCCGCGCCGAACGCGTCCCGGACCGTCCCGTCGGCGCGGATCTCCGGCGCCCAGGCCAGGGTGTTGGCGGCGAACCCGCCGGGACGCAGGAACGTCCAGTCCAGCCCCGACCGCTCGATCGGCCGCTCCAGTTCGGCGTGCAGCGCGCCGATCGCGTCGGTCTGCCGCTCGACGTCGTCGCGCACGGCGATCGACGACAGCAGCACGACGCGCCGGGCGCGCCGGGCGATCGCGTCCACGACCGCCCCGGCCGCACCGGCCGTGCCGAACGGCCAGACGAGGAACACCGCGTCCACCCCGGCGAGCGCCCCCGACAGGGCGTCCGGGTCGGAATGGTCCGCGCGGACGACGTCCACGCCATCGGGCAGGCCGGCGCGCTCGGGGGCCCGGGTCAGGGCGCGGACGGGCGCGCCGCCGTCGAGCAGCCGCCGCACCACATGGCGGCCGACGTTGCCGGTGGCACCGGTCACGAGGTACATCACTGCCTCCTCTCGTCGGCGGGTCAGCGGGCGGCGAGGGCCCGGTACGGGCGGAAGACCTTGACGCGGCGTCCTCCCGCGGCGGCCAGGTACGCGCGGGCCCCCGCCTCGTCCGCCCACTCCGAGTAGTCGAGGACGCGCGAGCCGTCCGACGCGACGTGGAAGTGCGCGGACACCAGCCCGTCCGGCTGGACGCGCTCCCGCGCCGCCGCCAGTTCCGCCGCGAGCCGCCGGGCGTGCTCGGGGCCCTCGGCCGGGACGAACTCGGTGACGATCGCCTCCGGGCGCGCCCCGGCGGGTGCGGCCCGCACGCTGCGGTGCAGGTCGTAGAACGCCAGGTCATGACGCTCGATCCCGGGCACGGCCGCGTCGATCCGCTCGACGCGGGGCTTGCGGCCGGCCTGGAAAAAGTCCCGGTACGCCTGGTCGTCCCTCCACTGCGAGTAGTGCAGGACCGTCGAACCGTCCGTGCCGAGGTAGAAGCTGTAGGTGTAAAGCCCGTCCGGCCAGCGAGACGTGTCCGACCAGACGTCGACGAGGATCTCGACCGTCTCCAGTTGGCGTTCGGGAGTCCGCACGGTCCATTCGCTGGACATGACCGTGCCGACGTTCGGGCGGGTGACCTCGGGCAGAACGTTGGCTGTCGTGTTCATGGGAACGACGCTAGGGAGCGCGCCCCGCCCGCGAATCCGTCAACTGACTGGCGGATTCTCCTGAAGGCACGACTGACACCCGTCCGGCTCCCCGCCGCACCGTCCCGGCTCCGCCCCCTTCCGGTCGGCAGCACCGCCCCGGGCGTTCGCGCGTCGAGGCGTGCAACGAGAGGTGCCGCCCACTCGTCCACCCGTCCACCGCCCTCTGCCCTGCGACGACTGTGTGGGAGGCGTCGCTTTGGGTAGCGCGTCAACGTGTCGCTCCCCCTGGCGCCTCGCCGGGGCCCCTACGGCACCGGCCGTTCAGGCGCCGGGCATGCGCCTTGGTGACCAGGTGTCCGCTTCCAACGGGCATCCGGAGGATCGGTCGGCTCCGAAGGGAAGGTGTGAGATTGAGATCGCGGCGTCGCGCTCGGGCTTCGGAGTGTCGCGAGAAGAGATCGGACGACCTCGCGGCAATGGGCGTCGGTTGCCTGGCGTCGATGGTCGCGGCGCAGGTCGCGTCGGGGGTGCGGCCGGATCCGGTGCGGTGGACGGGCCCGGTGGTCGGCCTGCTGACCGCCGGCGCGGGATGCTTCGCCGCCTCCCGCCTGGGCGCCGGGCGCGCGGTGCGGGCCGTGGGCGCGGCGGTGGCGCTGGGTTATGCGGTGGAGTGGGTCGGGGTGCGGGCCGGTGTGCCGTTCGGGCGGTACTCCTACACGAAGGTTCTGCGGCCGCAGGTGGGCGGTGTTCCGGTCGCGGTCGCGGCGGCGTGGGCGGGCATGGGGCTGGCGTCGCACGCGGTCGCGGCCACGCTCGTCCCGGACGGGCGGAGGTGGGCGCGGGTGGCGGTCGGAGCCTCGGCGCTCACGGCCTGGGACGTGTTCCTGGATCCGCAGATGCTGCGGCTGGGCCTGTGGCGATGGGCGCGCGACGGGGCGTACCGGGGGGTGCCCGCGGGGAACTTCGCCGGGTGGCTGGGAGTGTCGGCGCTGCTGATGGGCGTGTTCGAGTCGATCGTCGGTGTGGAGCAGGACGTGGCGGAGGGGCTGGTGGCGACGTACGCGGTGATGGCGGTGATGGAGACGCTGGCGTTCGCGGCGGTGTTCGAGCCGCGCGATCCGCTCGTGGCGGTCGCCGGGGGGACCGCGATGGGCTCCTTCGCGGTCCCCGCGGCGGTCCTGGCGACGGCGCGGCGGTTCGCCGGGACCCGGGCGGCCGGAAGAGGAGACCGATGGCCGAGGTGATCGTCGTCGGCGGCGGGGTCGGCGGCATGGTCGCCGCGCTGCTGCTGGCACGGGCGGGTCACCGGGTCCGGCTGCACGAGCGGTCGGGGCGGCTCGGCGGCAAGCTCGCCGAGCGGACGCGCGACGGGTTCGGCTTCTCGCTCGGGCCGTCGCTGCTCACCCTGCCGGACGTGTTCCGGGAGCTGGGCGTCGCACGGGAGACCGTTGCCCTGGACGAGTTGTGCCGGTACAGGTTCGCCGACGGGTCGGTGCTGCGCGCCCACCGCGACCCGGTTCGGATGGCCGCCGAGGTGGATCGGCTGGCGGGGCAGGGCACGGCGTGGCGGGCTTTCCATGCCTGGGCACGGAGATGCTACGAGGCGTCGCAGCGGACGTTCTTCGCGGGCCCGATCGGCCATCGGTCGCCGGACGCCCGCCCCCGTGACCTTCTGGCGGTCGCGCCGGGACGGACACTGCACGGTCTGGCGCGGAGGTTCTTCGACGATCGAAGGCTGTGGCAGTACGTCGGGCGGTACGCCACGTACGCCGGGTCGAGCCCTTACCGGGCGCCGGCGGCGCTGGGGTGCGCCGTGGCGATCGAGCACGGTGAGGGCGGCTGGTACGTGCCGGGCGGCCTGCCGCGGTTGGCGGACGAGCTGGCGGCACTGCTGGACGATGCGGGCGTGGAGGTCCGCACCGGCAGCACGGTCGCCCGGGTCTCGTCCGACAGCGCGTCGGTGACCGGTGTGGTGCTGGCGTCCGGGGAGCGGGACTCCGCGGACGCGGTGGTGGTCAACGTCGATGCGGCCGAGCTGTACGGCAGGCTGCTGCCCGATCGGCGGCGGCTGCGCCGGATCGCCGGGCTCGGCACGTCGTCCTCGGCGTTCCTGATGCTCGCGGGTGTGGACGGCCGAACCGACGGCCTGCCGCACCATTCGGTGGTCTTCTCGGCGGACTACCGGAGGGAGTTCGCCGACATCTTCCGGCGGCGGGTGCCGCCCGCGGACCCGACGGTGTACATCGGTTGTTCGGCGGTGGACGATCCGTCGCAGGCGCCGCCCGGGGCGGAGAACTGGACGATGCTGGTCAACGTCCCCGCGCGCGACCCGGAGCGGTGGCCGATGGCACCGGAAGCGTACCGGGACCTGGTGCTGGAGCGGTTGGCGGGGCGCGGACACGACCTGTCGGGGCGGCTGCGGTTCGTCGAGCTGTTCACGCCCGCCGACCTGCGGGACCGGTACGGGGCGTGGGGCGGGGCGATCTACGGCGCCGCGTACCGGGGGCGGCTGGCGCCGCTGCGCCGTCCGGGCAACCGCGGGCCTCGTCGCGGCCTGTACCTCGTGGGCGGGTCGGTGCATCCCGGGGGCGGGCTCCCGCTGGTGGCGATGGGCGGAAGCATCGTGGCGTCCCTGGTCGAGGAGGACTTCCCGTCCGTCCGGACCGGGCGGGCGGGAGTGCGGTCGTGAGGGCGCTGACCGCCGCCGAGACGGCCGCGGCGCTGGTGGTGGCGGCTCGGCTGGCGCGGGGACGGCACCGCCCCCCGCCGTTGGCCGCGACTCCCCGCGCCCGTCCGGCCGAGCCGGTCTCGGTGGTGATCCCCGCCCGCGACGAGGAGCGGCGGCTCCGGGAGTGCGCGGTGCCGCTGCTGGCCGATCCGGCGGTGAAAGAAGTGATCGTCGTCGACGACCGGTCCCGCGACGGTACCGCGCGGTTGGCCTCCGGCCTCGGCGCGACCGTCGTCGCGGGCAGCGAGCCCCCCGCCGGATGGGTGGGCAAGCAGTGGGCGCTGCGGCAGGGGGTGCGGGCCGCGGCGGGTCCCGTCGTGGTGCTGCTGGACGCCGACACCCGCCCCAGGGCCGGGCTGTGCGCGGCGCTCGCCGACCTGCTGGAGGACTGTGACCTGGTCAGCGCCGGTCCCCGTTTCATCACCGGGGACGGCGTGGAGCAGGCGCTGCACGCGTCGTTCCTGGCCACGCTGGTGTACCGGTTCGGGCCGCTCGGCCCGGCCGCACGCTCTCCCGGACGGCTGCTGGTCAACGGTCAGTGCCTGGCCTTCCGCAAGGACGCGATGGTGCGGGCCGACGCGTTCGCCCGGGTGCGCGGCCATCTCACCGATGACGTCGCGCTGGGACGGCTGCTGGCGCGCGACGGGTGGCGGGTCGCGTTCGTCGATGCGGGCGCGTTGCTGGAGGTCGATATGCACGCCGGCGCCGCCGACGTGTGGCGGGAGTGGGGACGCTCGATCGCGTTGCGGGACGTGACGACACCGATCGGGCTCGCCGGCGACCTGGCGGCGGTGTGGCTGACCATGGCGCTGCCGATGCTGCGCCTCCTCGCCGGACGTCCCGCGCCACTGGACCTGGCGCTGCTCGGGCAGCGCCTCCTGCTCACCGCCGCGCTGCGGGCCAGCTACAGCACTCCGGGTCCGGGGATGATGGTGTCGCCGCTGCTGGACCCGGTCACCGCCGTCCGGCTGACGCTTTCCGCGCTGCGCCCCGCCCGTACCTGGCGGGGCCGAACCTACGGCCGGAGCGCGGGCGGTTCTTCCGCGCGTCCACGCTCGGACGGCGCCGCTGCGCGCGTTCGGCGAGGGCGGCCTGTCCGAAGCGGGCGCCGATGAAGGCCATCAGCATCCCGGTGCCGGCGACGTGCGAGGCGGGGGCGAACGCCAGTTGCAGCGCGGGCAGGGAGAACACGGCGAGCCGCGCGCCGGCGGCGAACGAACCGGTGGCCAGCCCGCCGGCGGCGAGCGCGGCGAGGCCGAGCCCGAACGCCGGCGGGCAGATGACCGCCATGCCGCCGGCGAAGGTCAGGACGCAGCGTCCGCCGCGGCGCCCGGCGAACAGCGGCCACGCGTGCCCGGCCATCGCCGCGCCCACCGCCGCGTACACAGGCACGACGCTGGGCCCGCGGACCTGCCCGGCCGGGCCCGTCCGGTTGCCGCCGGCCGCCAGCCCGAGCAGCCCCGCCGCGGTGCCCTTGAGGAGGTCGCCGGCGAACACGGGTGCGGCCGAGCGGGCGCCCAGGCGTTGCCGGACGTTCCAGAAGCCGGGGTTGCGGTCTCCGACCGAGCGCGGGTCGAAGCCGTGGGCTCGGCCGACCAGGACCGCGACCGGCACCGAGCCGAGCAGGTAGCCGCCGATGACCGGAACCAGCACGGATTCCACGGATACGGGCGTCATCGCTTCCTTCCATCTCCTCAGGTACGCGAACGTGGACGCCATGCGGTACATGGCGCTGGACCGCCCGAGGCTGCGCGCCACGGCGGGGCTGTCGTTCTGGCGGCTGCTGGGCACCGGCCGCGGCCGCTCGATGAGCCTGGGCGCCGACCTGCGGCGCTGGGCGCTGTTCGCGGTCTGGGACGGCGAGGCGGCGCTGGAGGAGTTTGTGGAGCGCTCCCCGGTGGCGAACCGCTGGGATGCCGAGGCGGCGGAATCCTGGCATGTGCGGCTGCGGCCGCTGGCCTCGCGCGGACGCTGGGGCGGCCGGGACCCGTTCAGTGCCCCGGGCGCCGGCCGTGCGCTGTACGAGCACGTACCGGACGCGGACGCACCTCTGGCGGTGTTGACCCGCGCGTCGATCCGTCCGCGCCGGTTGACGGCGTTCTACCGCGCGGTCCCCGGAGTGGACCGCGCCCTGCGGGAGCAGGAGGGATGCCTGGCCTCGATCGGCGTGGGGGAGTGGCCCCTGGCACGGCAGGCGACGTTCTCGCTGTGGCGGGACGGGGCGGCGATCGACCGGTTCGCCTATCGAAGCGACGCCCACCGCGACGTGATCGGGCAGGTACGTGCACGCGACTGGTACTCGGAAGAACTGTTCGCACGGTTCGTCCCCTACGGGAGCCGGGGAAGCTGGGACGGCCGTGACCCGCTGCGGGGTCACGCCCGGGAATGACCGGTTCACGGGCGGTCCCCGGCCGCCGCGCCCATGGGGGCGTCCGCCATGGTCAGGGCGGAGGCGACCGTGCAGGCCCGTGCGATCGCGGTGGACCCGGACGATCCGTGGGCGACGAGGACCGACCCGGTCAGCCCCAGGAGCGCCGCACCGCCGTGGGTGTCGGCGCTGTAGCGCCGCCCGACCCTCTCGAGCGCTTCCGGAACGGCGGCCGGGCCGTCGGCGGCCATGCTCAGCACGGTGCGGACGCATCCCTCGATGTTCTTCAGGACCACGTTGCCGGTGAACCCGTCGGTGGCCACCACGTCCACGGTTCCGGCGAGCACGTCATCGCCTTCGACGTTGCCGTGGAACCGAACCGGCAGGTCCGGCAGCAGCCGGGCGGCTTCGCGGACGAGCCGGTTTCCCTTGCCCGGCTCGGAACCGATCGACAGCAGCCCCACCAGCGGGTCGGGCACGCCCAGCACCGCGTGCGCGTATCGACTGCCCAGGACGGCGAACTGCGCGAGCATCGGCGCGGTCGGATCGGCGGTCCCGCCCGCGTCGACCAGCACGGTGGAACCGGTCGCCGTGGGCAGGGCGACGGCCAGTGCGGGACGCAGCACGCCCGGCGCGCGTCCGAGGGTCCGGACGGCGCGGGCCACCACGGCCCCCGTGGAGCCGGCCGAGACGAAGGCGGCCCGTTCGCGCCGGGCCAGTTCGCAGCCGACCGCCAGGCTGGTGGCGGGACGGGCGGCCGCCCGCGCACCGGTGTCCGCCATGGGAACGATGTCGTCGGCGTGCACGATCTCCAGTTCGCCGACGCCGCCGTGCCGGCGCAACTCCCGGACGATCTGCTCCCGGCGGCCGACCAGGGTCACCCGCACCCCCTGCTCGCGATGGGCGGCCAGTGCGCCCGGAACCGTTTCCGGCGGCCCGTGATCACCGCCCATCGCGTCCAGCACGACCGGCCTTCCCGGCCCCGTGCTCTCGCGCTGCGCGAGCCGGGCGGGACCGGACGGGCGGACCCGCGCGGCGGGCGCGCCCGGGGACGGGACGTCTTCGAGTGCGGCCATCTCAGCCCTCCATGGCGGGCGGGCGCCGTTCGGCGCGCGCGGCGGCGGACGCGGCCACCAGGTGCCGCGTGAAGATCGCGGCGCGGCGCCGCCGCGGAACCCGTGCCCGTCCCGCCAGTACCTCGTGGTCGGCCGCGGTGATCCGGTCCAGGATGCCGCCGTACAGCGCCGCCGCGGCCCGGATGCAGGGACGCGAGGACGGCACGAGCATCTCGATGCCCTCCTGCGCGCGCCGGTAGTGGCGCCGTGCCCGGTCGGCCTCGAAGGCCACCAGCTCGCGCAACGCCCTGCCGGAACGGCCCCGGGCGAGGTCGGCCTCCCGCACCCCGAACCTGTCCATGTCCTCCAGCGGCAGGTAGATGCGGCTGCGCGCCTTGTCCTCGGCCACGTCCCGCAGGAAGTTGGTGAGCTGGAACGCCCGCCCCAGCTCCCGAGCCGGTTCGCGCGCGACCCGCTCGGCGCCGGGCACCGTCTCCAGCACCGGCAGCATCATCAGCCCGATCGCGGCCGCCGACCCCTCCATGTAGGCCAGCAGGTCCTGGTAGGTGTCGTAGCGGGTGACGGTCAGATCGGCGCGCATCGAGGCCAGGAACGCCCGGATGTCGTCGTGCTCGACGCCGAAGGAGCGGACCGTGTGCACGAACGCGGGCAGTACCGGGTCGTCGACCGGATCCCCGGCCAGGCCGGACTCCAGCCGGGCCGCCACGCCGTCGAGCGCCGCGGCCCTCCCGGCGGCGGAGCCGTGGCCGGCGCCGACGTCGACGATGTCGTCGACGTGCCGCGCGAACCCGTACAGCGCGTGGACGTGCCTGCGCTTCCACGCGGGCAGCAGCAGCGTGGCCAGATAGAACGAGCGGCCGTGGCGGGCGTTGCTGCGCCGGCAGTGCTCGTAGCTGGCCGTCAACGTCATCGGGTTCGCGGTCGTCATCGGCTGTCCTCCAGGATCCGGGCGGCGGCCAGCCGGCCGGAGATCAACGCGGGCGGGACCCCGACTCCCGGGGCGGTGTACATCCCGGCGAAGTGCAGCCCGGGGACGCGCCGGCTGCGGCCCGACGGGCGCAGCCACGCCGTCTGGGCGAACCGGTGGTCCAGCGCGAACGGGGTCCCCGCCGAGTGCCCCAGCCGCGCCCAGGCCCGCGGGTCGAAGGTGAGCCGCGGCCGATCCGACAGGTCGCCGTACCCGAGCGCGGTCAGACGTCCCAGCAGCCGCTTCTCCAGCCGCGCCGCGAGCCGGTCCCAGTCGGCCCCGCCGGCCAGGTTCGGGACGGGTTCGAGCGCGCTGAGCGTCGCGTGTCCGGACGGGGCCGCGGTGGAGTCGTCCCCGGGGTGGGTGACCAGGAGACTGGGGTCGGGTTGCGGGCGTCCGGCCGCCAGCGCGGAGAACGCCGCCTCCGGCTCCCGGCCGAAGTGCACGGTGTGGTGCGCCTGCCCGGGGAGCCGCCGTTCCAGGCCGAAATGCACGACCAGGCAGGACGGCGAGTGGCGGGGGCGCCGCAGCCGCCAGTCCGCCGCCTGCTCGGGAAGCAGCCCCGAGTGCGCCCGGAGCAGGTCGCAGGCGACCACGGCGTGGCTCGCGGCGATGCGCTCGCCGGTGTCGAGCCGGACGGCGCGCACACCGGACGCTCCGGTCTCCACCCGTTCGGCGCGGACGCCGTACCGGACGCACGCGCCCGCTTTCTCCGCGACGTCCGCCAGAGCCCGGGGGACGGCGTGCATGCCGCCGTCGCGGGGAAAGTAGACCCCGCCGACGGTGTCCATGTGCGCCACCGCCGCGTAGACGGCCAGGGCCCGATGCGGGGGGAGCCCGACGTACAGCGACTGGAAGGTGTGCGCCCGGATGAGCCGCTCGTCGCCGAGCTGCCCGGCGACGAACCGGTCCAGGCGCCTGAACCCGCCGGCCGTGGCCAGCTTCAGCAGCGCATACGGACGCGCCATGTCGCGCAACCGGGTCATGTCGGCATCGATGAACGATGCCCATTCCGCCTCGAACATCGTCCCGAGCCGCCGCCGGAAACGCAGGTACCGCGCGGCCTCGGCCGGTCCGCACAACGCGCGGACGTTGTCGGCCATCGCCCGCGCGCCCGCCACGACGTCCAGGTGCGAGCCGTCCGGGAAGGCCAGCCGGTAGAAGGGGTCCAGCCGCCGCAGCGGCAGCCACCGGTCGATGTCCTCACCGGCCGCGCCGAAGGTGCGGGTCAGCACGTCCGGCATCGTCAGCACCGAGGGCCCGGTGTCGAACCGGTAGGGCCCCACCCGGGCCGTCCCGCAGCATCCTCCCGGCTCCTGCCCGGCTTCGACGACCACGACCTCGCGGCCGGCGGCGGCGAGATGGATCGCCGCAGACAACCCGGCCAGACCCGCGCCGACAACCACCACCGGGCCGTGCGCGGCCCGCGGTACCGGCGGCGGCGCGGGTGCCGGCGAGCCCATCAACGCCGCCCGCCGGAGCCGTGGTCTCCGCCCGACCGGTACCGGAAGGCCATCGCCTGCTCCCACTCGTCCGCCGGCGTTCCCTGATCCGCTTTCGTCCCGCGACGCCCGGCCGGACGCGTCCGGAACGTGATCGGTGGCTCGCTCACTTCGCTCCGCCCCGCTCGGGGACGGCCGTCCCGGGCCGGGAGGTTCCGGACGTGCGGGCTTGTTCGGCCGCCCGGGCGATGCCGCGGCACATCCCCCCGAAGACGCGATCATGGAAGGGCCGGAACGCCCACCAGTACGCGTGCCCCGCCAACCCCCGCGGATGGAACAGCGCCCGCTGGGTGAAACGGGTGCGGCCGTCCTGTTGCGCCATGCCCAGTTCCAGCCAGGCCAGGCCGGGCAGCCGCATCTCGGCACGAAGCCGCAGAAGCCGCCCCGGCTCGATCTCCTCCACGCGCCAGAAGTCGACCGTCTCCCCGATTCTCAGCCGGCGCGGGTCCCGGCGGCCGCGCCGCAGTCCCACGCCGCCCACCAGCCGGTCCACGGCGCCGCGGGCCCGCCAGGCGATCGGGAAGGAGTACCAGCCGCGCTCGCCGCCGATCCCCTCGATGACCGCCCACAGGCGTTCGCCCGAGGCGTTCACCTCGCGGCTCCGCTCGTCGGTGTAAAGGCTGCCCCCGGCCCAGTCGGGGTCGGTCGGCAGCGGGTCGCTGGGGGCTCCCGGGACGCTCGCCGACGACCAGCGCGTGGCCACGTCGGCGTCGCGGACGCGGCGCAGGGCCAGCGACACCGCGCGTTCGAAGCCGGTCGGGCCGTCGGGCGGCGGCGGCACGTACCGGTCGATGTCGTGCTCGCGGCGGACCACCTCGTTGCGCAGCGACTCCACCAGCGGCCGCGCCAGGCCCCCCGGTACCGGCGTGATCGCGCCGACCCACAGGCTCGAGAGCCATGGGCTCAGCACCGGCACCGGGACGATGACCCGCCGCTTCAGCCCGGCGACGGCGGCGTAGCGGTGCATCATGTCGGCGTAGGTGAGCACGTCCGGGCCGCCGATGTCGAAGCCCCGGTTCACGTCGGCGGGCAGGTCCGCGGCCGCGACCAGGTAGTGCAGGACGTCCCGGATCGCGATCGGCTGGATCCGCGAGCGGACCCAGCGCGGGGTGACCATCACCGGCAGCCGCTCGGTCAGGTACCGCAGCATCTCGAACGACGCCGACCCGGACCCGATGATCACCGCGGCGCGCAGCCAGACCGCCGGCACGCCGGCGTCGAGCATGATGCGGCCGACCTCGGCCCGCGACCGCAGGTGCGGCGACAACTCCTCTTCCGGCTCCATCCCGCCCAGGTAGACCAGCCGGCGCGCCCCGGCGTCGCGGGCCGCGGCGGCGAAGGTGCGCGCGGCCCGGCGGTCGGCCTCGGCGAAGCCGCCCCCGCCGCCGATCGCATGGATCAGGTAGTAGGCGACGTCCACGCCGTCCAGGGCCCGCCGCGTCGAGTGCGGATCGGTCGCGTCGGCCTCGACGATCTCCACGTCCCCCGCCCACGGGTGGTCGCGGAGCCGCCGCGCCGAGCGGACCATGCACCGCACCGGGTGACCGGCGCGCAGCAGTTCGGGCACCAGCCGCCCGCCGATGTACCCGCCGGCCCCGGTCACCAGGAACAGGCGCCCCGTAGCGTCCTCTCGCACGTCCATGACCCGTCCCCGCCGTTACGGCGTCGCCGCCGGTGCGGGCGCGCGGCCGTCCGCCGGCATGCCGCCGTCGCCCGTTCCTTCCGTGCGCAGGGCGACGCCGATGGCGACGGTCGGCGCCCATCGGCCGACGAGGACGCCCCACTCGCGCAGAGCTGTGATCATTGCTCCTCCTTGGGAGGTGGGTCACCCCGTACCCGGCCCCCACCCTCACAAGCGCCGTCTGAATAATCCTTTGCCTGGTCGAACGCGGATCCGCGAACCGCCCCTCGAGCACGACGGGCGATCAGTCGTGGACGTTCACGGATCGGTGATCGGCGGGGGATAGTCGAGGGCGCGCCTGCGGGCCTCGGGGAGCGTCCAGGGGCGGTGGACGGCGGGGCCGTCGACGTCGGACAGTTCGGGCAGGTACCTGCGGACGTAGTCGCCGCCCCGGTCGAAGCGGGCCGCCTGGCGGTGCGGGTTCATGACCTGGCTGGGGCGGGTGCTGTTGCCGGTGCCGGCCACCCACTGCCAGTTCCCGGCGTTGTCGGCGATGTCGCCGTCGGCGAGCCGGTCGTTGAAGTGGCGCAAGCCGCGCCGCCAGTCGATGCCGAGGTCGCGGGTCAGAAACGAGGCGGTGATCAGCCGGGCCCGGTTGTGCATGTACCCCTCGGCGTGGAGCTGCCGCATCCCGGCGTCGACGATCGGGATGCCGGTGCGGCCCTCGCACCAGGCGGTGTAGGCGTCTTCGTCGAGGTTCCACCGGTGCCCGCGGGGGCGGTAGTCGCGGGTGGCGAGGGAGGGGAAGGCGGCGGCGACCTGGTGGTGGAAATCGCGCCAGGCGAGCTGGCGGCGGAACCCGTCCGGTGCGGCGGCGTCCAGTTCCCGCGGTGAAACGCAGCCGAACTTCAAATATGGGCTGAGCCGGGAGGTGCGGTCGGCGGCGAGGTCGTCGTGCACCCGGTCGTAGTCCGCGGCGTCGTCCCGCAGCCAGTCGGCCATACGGCGGCGTCCGGCCCGCTCACCGCCGGCGGCCAGATCGCGGGACGTCGCTCCCGAAGCCAGGTCGGCGAACCGCGGCAGCGGCCCCGGGCGCACGCCGGCGGGCAGCCGGACGGACGGGGGAGTCCGCGCGATCGGCCGCCGCGAACGGCCGTCCCAGGCCCGCCAGTACGGTGTGAACACCCGGTAGTGGTCGCCGCCGGCCGGGGCGAGGTCCCCGGGCGGCACCACCGTGACGCCGGGGTGCGTGGTGACCCTGAGCGGCAGGTCGCGGAGCCTGCTCAAGCGCCGGGTCGCGTATCTCGACCGTTCGTCGGCCAGGAACAGGCTCTCCGCGCCCGTCTCCTGGGCCAGGCGGGCGATCTCCGTGGCGGGATCGCCGCGCCGAACGACCAGGTCCCCGCCCAGCTCGCGCAGTGACTCCCGGAGGTCGGCGAGGCCGTCGAGCAGGAACCGGACGCGATTGGGCGCGGCGAACGGGCCGTCCAGCAGCGCGTCGTCGAAGACGAACACCGGCACGACCCGCTCGGCCCGGCATGCGGCCGCCAGCGCGGGATTGTCACGGACCCGCAGGTCACGGGTGAACAGCATCATCGAAGTCCTCATCACCAGGAGTTCGGAGCGGGCACCGGCGCCGGTTGCCGCCGTGCGGACATGAGCCGGGGCGGCGAGATCGTCACGGACGCAACCGGGGCGAACGAAGCCGACGAAAGCCTTTATGGCGAACGCTGCGGGGTGCGGCGGTGGGACGATGTGGGGTCGGACGAGGAAGGGGCGCATCGGCATGGCGGCGGAGTCCGGGAGCGGGGCCGGGCTGGGGGTCGGCGCGGTCGCGCGGCGGCTGGGCGTGGCGGCGTCCACGCTGCGCACCTGGGACCGCCGGTACGGCATCGGACCGTCCGGCCGCAGCGCCGGCGGCCACCGCCGCTACACCGCCGACGACCTGGCCCGGCTGGAGGCGATGCAGCGGCTGATCGTGTCCGGCGCGCCACCGGCCGAGGCCGCCCGGGCCGCACTGGACGCGCCTCCCGCCGGTCCCGCGTCGCCCCGGGGGCATGGCGCGGGCGGCAACCGCATCCCGCTGGACGCCACGCCCGCCGCGCGCAGCGGCCCCCACGCGGCCCGGGTCAGGGGGCTCGCCCGGGCGGCGATGGCGTTGGACGAGCGTGCGATGACCACCACCGTGCACGCCGCGCTGGACCGCGAGGGAGTCGTGGCGGCGTGGGAACTGCTGTTCGTGCCCGTCCTGGTCGGGATCGGCCGCAAGCACGCGGCGTCCGGCGCCCATGTCGAGGTCGAGCACCTGCTGTCGGCGGTGCTGCTGAGCGCCCTCACCGAGCGGGCACGTCCCCGCGGCACGGGCGGACGTTCCGTGCCGCCGGTGCTGCTGGCGTGCGCGCCCGAGGAGCAGCATTGCCTGCCGGTGTACGCGCTGGCCGCCGCACTGGCCGAGGCCGGGACGGCGGCCACCGTCCTCGGCGCGCGGGTGCCGGTCCCGGCGCTGACGGCCGCCATCGACCGGACCGGCCCGCCCGCGGCGTTCGTCTGGTCGCAGACGTCCGAGACCGGCGATCCGTCCTGGCTCGCCGGACTGCCCACCGGCCGGCCGCCCCTGCGAACGGTGATCGGCGGCCCCGGATGGGCTGATCGGATCCCGCCCCGCGTCCGCCTCGTAACCACGCTGTCCTGGGCGGTCGCCGAGCTCCAGGCGGTCACGCCGCGGCGCTGACCGGACCCCGCGACTGCCCACCCTTTTCGCCCGCTTTGCCGTGCGGTGGTTGCGCGCGTCCACCGGCCGTGACTATGAATAGGTTTTGAAGCGATTTAGGGGACGTGATGAGCCTTACCGAACGCATCGCCCACGGGGAGCAGGCGGCCCTGGCCGAGTGCTACCGCAGCCTGGGCCCCCGCATCCGCCGTCATGTCGCCCACCTGGTGCCCGCCCGCGACCTGGACGACATCGTGCAGACCGTGTTCTGGGAGATGTGGCGGACCCGGGATCGCCTCGACCCGGACCGCGACCTGGAACCGTGGCTGCTGGCCATCGCCCGCCGGCGGGCCATCGACCTGCTGCGTTCGGAGGCGGCGCACCGGCGGCGCACCGCCCGGGCGATGGACGACCGGAGCATCGCCGACACCGCTTCGGCCGTCGACGACGCCTGCGACGTGCGCGCGGCGCTGGCCGTCCTGCCCGCACCGCAGCGCCAGGCGATTGCGCTGGCCCATTACGGGCAGCTCACCCAGCGGGAGATAGCCGACCGGCTGGGCGTCCCGCTCGGCACCGTCAAAGCACGCACCGTCGCCGGGATGCGCAGGATGCGAGAGATGCTATGACCACGCCGACATCCGCGACCACGAGCACACCGCCCCCCGGCGCCCGCGAGCACCCGAGGCCGCGTCTGGCGGCGTCCAGTTGCCTGCTCGGCGCGCCCGTCCGCTACAACGGCGGCCACAGCCGGGACCGCTTCCTCACCGGATCGCTGTCCCGGCACGTCGACTGGATCCCCGTCTGCCCGGAGATGGAGATCGGCCTCGGCTCGCCCCGGCCCACCATGCGACTGCGCACCGACGGGCACATCGTCACCAAGGACGAGACCGACCACACCGACGCCATGCACTCCCTGGCCGACCGCAGAATTCCCGCACTGGATGACCTGGACGGCTATGTCCTGAAAGCCCGATCGCCCACCTGCGGACTGTTCAACCTCCCCCGCTACGCCTCCGGGCGGCCGGGCGAACGCACCGACGGCCAACCGGTCGACCGCACCGGCCTCGGCGTGTTCGCCGCCCGGATCCGCGCCGCCCTGCCCGACCTGCCCACCGAGGAGGACGGCCGGCTCAACGACCCGGTGCTGCGCGAGCACTTCGTCGAGCGCGTGTTCGCCCACGCCCGGCTCCGCGAACTCTTCTCGTCCGACTGGCGGCCGCGCGACCTGGTGGACTTCCACAGCCGGCACAAGATGCAGCTGCTCGCGCACTCTCCCGGCGGATACCGCGAGACCGGACGCATCGTCGCCCATGTCGGCGACCGTCCCAGAGCCGACCTGGAAGCCGACTACCGCCGGGCGTTCGCCGCCACGCTCGCCGTCCGCGCCGGCCGGGGCCGCCACACCAACGCGCTCCAGCACCTCCTCGGCTTCATCGGCGACGACCTCGACGCGACCCGGCGCCACGACATCCTCACCGCGATCGGCTCCTACCGCGAAGGACGGGCACCCCTCAGCGTCCCGATCGCCCTTCTGCGCCACCACGCCGAAGGCGAACACGACCGCTACGTCGCCGACCAGACCTACCTCGAACCGTTTCCCGACGACCTCGCCCTCCGCCACCACGTGTGATCACCCCCGCGACTCCGTAGCCGAAGAGCGCCCAAGCGATGCCGCCAGCGCGGGCACACCCCACCGCACGGGCGTGACCAGTCGCCGCACGTCCGACGCCGGGGAGGCCACGAAGGGACCCACACCGATGTCGTCCAACCCCGACCAAGCGGCTGACGCCCCCATCTTGAAACCGCAACCGGCCAGCCCATGGGAACGGTGAGTACTCTTGGCGCGCTGTACCAACACAGGGAGGGCATTGTGTTCGCAAGAGCCGGCGGGCACTTGGTCGGTGCGGTGGTCGCCTGCTTGGCGTTCGCCCTCCAGGGCGTCGCCGTCTACGTCGGCCTGCTCGCGTACGCGGTCGTCACTGACACGGACACCGGCGGCCCGCTCGCGGGGCCTTTCCTGGTGCTGCTCTCCGGCGTCGTGGGCGTCGTCCTGGTGCCGCTGCTGTTCATACCGGCCAGCGTCATCGGAGAGGTGGCCGCGAAGAGCGGACGCCTGCTCACCAGGTGGCTCGCCGCCTCGGCCGCAGCCGGAGCACTGGCCATGATCTACGTGTTCCTCGCCGCCCTGGCCACCGACGCGTCCATCGCGAACTCGCTGCTGGCGAGCCTGGTCGCGGCGCTCGCAGTGCTCGTCCCCACGGCACTGTGCGTCGGCGTCTCCCATGGCGCGCTGAAACTCATACCGGGCAAGCCGAGGGACGCCCCTGGCTAAGGCCCGTTTCACGGACCTGGCTCTTGTAGTTACGACTTGCTGGTGGCCACGGTTCGCCGACACAGGCTGACCGACGCGCCCGGACCAGGATCGAGCCGCTGCCGGTCACCACCGCCCGGGGCAGCGGCGGAACCACCGGCAGGCGATCAACGGAACCCTGTGTACCGGCGCCGACCGGCGGGACATACGCGATACGGCTCGTGGCAGACCCTCTACATCGGTCAGGCCCCACCACGCCGCGATCGAGCGGCGGCTTGGTCGGCGGTGTTCGCGGACCCCACCACCATGCAGGCCCACCAACCCCGCCTCCGACGCCCGCAAAAAAGGGGGGACGACCGGGGAAAACCGGCACCGGCTGGACAGGAACCCGGGCAGGCCCTCGGCGTGCTGACCACCAATATCCGCCTGGCACGACGTCCGCGGCCTGCCCCGGCGTCTGCGGTGGCCGTCGGCAACATCAACGACCGCACCCGCCTGATCGAGGTGGACGAGGCCATCCGAATCAGCCATATCCGAGCCCGGCGATCACGCGCCGGGGCGTTCGCGCGGCGCGTTGTCGGCCAAGCCGCATTGGCCTGCGGTCAGGGCCAGAAACCGCTGTCACTAATGATCACTGCCGGGCAGCGGGACAACGCCCCGCAACTCGAGGCGCTCATGGCCGGGATCCGGAACGGCCCATCGAACCTCGCACCATCAATCGCAGCTTCGACCTCCGGTACAAGTGCGCCGGCGTCAGGACCATGCAAGTGCACGACACTCGACACACGCGCGGCTCTCTGCGCGAAACTACCGGCCGCGGCGAAGAGGAGGGCTCTCAAGCAGCTCGGAGACCGTCTATCGAGCCCGGACGTGACCAACGGGGACCGGCGAGCCGGACGCGTAGCTGTACATCACTGCTGTACGAACGACCAGAGGCCACGTGCGAAAGATCGCATGTGGCCTCTGAGCTGCGTCGGGACGGCGGGATTTGAACCCACGACCCCTTGACCCCCAGTCAAGTGCGCTGCCAAACTGCGCTACGTCCCGGTGCCGCCCTGTGTGGGCGGGCGTGATTACTCTAGCGCAGTTCGCGGGGTAGTGCGTACCGGGAATCCGAGGGTGGCGGTGGGCGGTGTGGTCGGCGGGGTGTGACCTGGGTCACTCGTTGGGGTAGGGGTTGGTCCCTGGAGGGTCACCGGAAGTGGTGGAGTTCGGGCATCCAGGGAAAAGCGGGTTAAAGATACGGGTAGGAGACCCGGAAGGGGATGAATAGTCCTTCGTTGGCGTATGTAGCTTTTTTCTCTCGGGGCATGCAGTGCCGAACGGGGGAGTGGCTTGGCCGAAGCGGAGGGGCCGCGAGCGCCGGGAGTGCACGCGGCGGTGCCCGACCTGGAGGACCTGCGGGGGGCCGCGCATGACCGCGCGATCCTGGCCGAGGCGCGGGTCGTGCTCGCGCGTCGGCTGGGGGTGCCGCCCGGGGAGGCGCTGCAGCATCTGATCTGGCTCGCGCGCGACCTGGACATGGAGCTCGCCGAGGCGGCGGCGCTGGTCGTCAAGGACGTCGGGGCCGGGTCGGCGGAGGCCGTCGCGGCGGCGCGGCGGGCGCCGCGGGCGGAGGTGGCGACGACGCGGCGGGAGGTCCTGTCGGAGGCCGAGGACGTGCTGCGGCGGGTCACGGCGGAGGACACCGGGAACGATCGGGAGATCCTGGCCGGGTTGCCGGACGATCCCGTGGCGCGGGGGGTGCTGGACGGCGCGCTGGACTCGGCGGCGCATCTGGTGCCGGTTCGAGGGCCCGAGGGGGACGTCGCGGACTTCCTGTACGCGGCCCTGAACGGGCAGGCGAAGGACCTGTTCGGCCGGGGCGCCGAGGAGCTGACGGGACGGCGGCTGCTGCAGACGGACCCGGGGACGGCGCTGACCGGGCTGTTCGAGGAGTACGTGGGGGTTCTCGGGGGCGCGGGGACGCTGGAGCGCGGGTCGATCATGTACACGACGGCGCAGAGCGGGCTTTCGCGGACGTCGCGGATGAGCGTCCGGTGCGTGCAGGTGCCGACCGGGGTGTGCGTCGTGTGGCGGTACCACAGCCGGGAGGACCGGCTCGCGCGGAGGCTGGAGCGGGTCGAGCGCCTGGCCCAGCTGGGGTTCGGGGAGTGGGACCTGGTGACGGGCGCGGCGGAGTGGACGCCGCAGATGCTCGCGAACTACGGGCTGTCGCCGGACGAGGTCCCGCCGATGCCGCACGACCTGCCGAAGGTGGTGGCCGACGACGACATGCCGCTCGTGGAGGAGGCCCTGCAGACGCTGTTCCTGCGGCGGGAGCCGGTGGAGGCCGAGCACCGGGTGATCGGGGCGGACGGGCGGCCGCGGCATCTGTGGCTTTTCGCCGAGCCGGTCCTGGACGACGCGGGCCTGCCGGTGTCGGTGAACATCGTGTCGCAGGACATCACGCGGCGGCGGGGTGTGGAGCGGGCGCTGGCCGACACGCGGCGGCAGATGCTGAAGCAGCAGGCGCGGACGGCGCAGGAGCGGCGGGTCGCGGTGACGCTGCGGCGGGCGATCCTGCCGGACGAGGGGGAGGTGGAGCGGCTGCCGGGGGTGCGGATCGCGCTGCGGAGCCTGGCGGCGGAGAGCGCGGCGCGGATCGGCGGCGACTGGTTCGCGACGCGGGGGCTGCCGGACGGGCGGGGCCTGTTCGCGATCGGGGACGCGGCGGGGCACGGGCTGCCCGCGGCGGCGGCGATGGCCCGGACGCGGAACGGGCTGCTGGGGCTGGCGTTCACCGGGGAGCCGGCGGGCCGGCTGGTGGGCTGGCTGAACGAGCTGGTCGGGACCATGGACCCGCCCGCGACGGGCACCGCGATCGTGGGGCACTTCGATCCGGACCGGGGCGTCATGGAGTGGACGTGCGCGGGGCATCCGCCGCCGATCCTCGTGCGGGACGGGCGGGCCGCGCCGCTCGAGGTCGTCCGGGACCCGATGCTGGGCGCGATGCCCGGCTGGGAGTACACGACGATCAAGACTCCGCTGGTGCGGGGCGACATGGTCTTCCTGTACACGGACGGGCTGGTGGAGCGCCGGGACGCGGATCTGGACGAGCGCATCGCGCGGCTCACGCAGATCCTCGAGGAGGGGTCGGGGCGTCCGGAGGTGGCGCTGGACGAGGTGCTGGCGCGGATGGAGCACGACCGGGCGGCGGACGACACGACCTTGTTCGCGCTCCGGGTGGAGTGACGGACACCGCCTTCGACCTGCGGCGACGTGGTGTTGTGACTTAGGGCACACGAAATGCCCTCTGGGTGGCCGGTGGGCGGCGTCGGGCCGCGGGGCGGGGGCGTCTCGTCGATCTAGGGAAGCCTTGGACGGTGGCGCGCGGCAGGCCCCGTGGAATAGGGGTTTCGGAACCGCCGGCAAAGATCGGGAAGAACGTCTCGCGGGTGGGTGTTGAGGAGTCCTTGAAGGCCGCTTGACCAGGGAAAAGATCACTTTTGGCCTGGTTTGCTTTCGTTGCGAAGGTTGGTACCTTCAACCCGAATCTCGCAGCGCGATCCACGCGTTGTACCGGCCGTGCCAGGGGCGCGGCCGCCGGTCGCGGAGCGGTCCACGCACGCGACGCGCGCCATGCACGCGCGCCCCTCAAGAGCAGTCGCTCAGAGATATCCGACAATCCAGCGCCGCACGCGCGGCGTGAAGGCCGAGTCCGCACAGGTCCGACGAGGGCCGCAGCGGAGCCGGGGACCCAAGTTCCAGGGGTGAATCGGCGCGTCCCGAGCGCGCCGTAGGGCTCTTCCATGCCCGAATCCGTCAGCTAACCCGGTAGGCGTCATGGGAGACAAGGAGATTCCCTGCATGACCGGTCGTTTCGATCGTCTTTCCGAGTCCGTGAAGCGCCTGAACCCCCAGTCCGCCGTCAAGCGGCTGGCTCCCGAACTCGCGATCAAGCGCATGACCCCCGAGGACCGGGCCGTCGGCGTCGCCGTCGGCGCGGTGCTGGCCGGCGCCGTCGGGCTGTCGGTGTTCAACCCCGTGGCCGGGGCGAGCGCGGCCACCGAGGCCGCGAACGCGACGGTGGAGAAGGCCGCCGCCGTCACGCACACCTCCGAGAAGGCCGAGTCGTCGTCTTCGACGATGAGCCTGGCCGAGGCCCGCGCCGAGGGCTGGAAGGTGCCGCCGCGCGCCGTCGAGGCGTCCGAGGTGATCGACCTGGCCAAGGAGCAGGTCGGCATCGAGGAAGAGGGCCCCGGCAACATGACCAAGTTCCACGAGTGGTGGACCTCCACGCCGCGCGCCGAGTCGGCCGCCAGCAGCGGCGGCTTCTCGGTGGACGCCTATGACGGCGCCGCGTGGTGCGACATGTTCGTGTCCTGGCTCGGTGCGCAGACCGGCGTCAAGGGCATGGGCTGGGACGCCTACACCGTCTCGCACGCGAGCTGGTTCAAGGACCAGGGCCGCTGGGGCCAGGAGGCCAAGCCCGGCGCGATCGTGTTCTTCGACTGGGGCGCCGGTTCGGACGGCTCCATCGGCGACATCGACCACGTCGGCATCGTCGAGAAGGACAACGGCGACGGGACCGTCAGCACCATCGAGGGCAACAGCAACGACGCCGTCGAGGAGAAGGTCCGCGACAAGGGCCAGATCGTGGGCTACGGCTACCCCGAGTACGCCTGATCGACCGGCACCGGCCGATCACGAAGGCGCCCGGCGCTCCGCCGGGCGCCTTCGGCGTTCCGACGGTAATGCGAACCATTGACAGGCTTTGGCCGCGCTTGGACCTCCCTCCGCCGTTCCTGGAAAGGAATCCCTGGCACGCGGAGCAGCGGAGGGAGGCCCATGCGGGTGCGCCCGGATGTCAGTGTGGTGGTGATCGCCTACAACGACGCGCGGCGGCTGCCCCGAGCGGTCGCCTCGACGCTGGCGCAGTCGCTGCGCTCCGTGGAGACGGTGATCGTGGACGACGCGAGCACCGACCGCACCGGGGAGGTCGCGGAACGCCTCGCCGCCGCGCACCCGGGCAGGGTCCGGGCCGTGCACCTCCCGGTCAACTCCGGGGGCTGCGGCCGTCCCCGCAACACCGGGGTCGACCGTTCGGACGGACGGTTCGTGATGTTCCTCGACAGCGACGACCTGCTGGACCGGCACGCGTGCCTCAACCTGGTCGCCGCCGGAGAGGAGACGGGCGCCGACCTCGTCTCGGGCCTGTGCACGAGGGTGTTCCTGAACCGGCCGGCGGGCGCGAAGAACCGCACCCGTCCCTGGTATCCGTGGCTGTACGAGCGCAGCGCCGTCTACGGTTCTCTCAGCGAGAACCCCGATCTGCTGTACGACACGCTGTCCACGAACAAGGCGTACCGCAGGGAGTTCCTGGACGAGCAGGGGCTGCGGTTCGTCGAACGGCTCCACTACGAGGACCTGCTGTTCACCGCCGAGGCCTACCTGGCGGCCCGGCGCACCGCGCTGATCCCGCACCGCGTCTACAACTGGCTGGTCAAGGACGCCGCGGCGGGCCCGTCGATCTCCAACCGGCGGGCCGAGCTCGCCAACTTCGCGGACCGGCTGGAGATCCACCGCCGCATCGACATGCTGTTCGCGCTGCGCGGCGCCCACGGGCTGAAGCGCGCCAAGGACGTCAAGTTCCTCAACCACGACCTGCTGCTGTACCTGCGCGAGCTGCGCGGCCGCGACCCCGGTCACCGGGCGCGCTTCCTCGACCTGGCCGCGGGCTACCTCGCCGAGCTGGACCCGCGGGCGTTCGAGGACGCCAACCCGATGGCGGCGGTCGCCGCTTACCTGGTCCGGGAGGGCGACCACGCGGCGGCGCTGGCCGCGGCCGAGCACCGTCCCGACCATCCCGTGCTGGGCGCGCCGCTGGCGGAGCGGGACGGCCGGATCTACTGGGGCGCCCGCCCGCCGCGCGGGGCGCTCGGACGGCGCGTGCTGGACGTCACCGGGTTCGGCTTCCACCTGCGGCCGCTGCGGGAGCTGTCCCCGGGGAACACGGTGACGCGGCTGGAGGTCCGCGACGGCTGCGCCCGGATCGCCGGGCACGTCCTGAACCCGCTCGGCCGGGTGCCGCCGGACGCCGACCTGTCGGCCGTGCTGGTGTTCCGGGACCGGCGCGGGCGGGCCCCGGCGGCCCGGGTCGGCGCCGACGTCGAGCACCGCGGCGACCGGCTGGCGTGGCGGGCGGAGTTCGATCCGCGGCGGTGCGTCCGGCCGGTCGGCTTCGTCGACCCGCTGTGGGACGTGCGGCTGCGCGTGACGGTGAACGGCGAGACGATGGTGACCCGGCCGGGGAGCGGCACGGGGTCGCCCCCGCTCAACGACGTGGACCTCCCGGTGCGGCCCCGGCTGACCCGCCTCGCGGGGGACGTCCTGCGCTCGCACGTGACCGCGGCCGGGCACCTGTCGTTCGTCCTGGACGGGCGCGGCCGCGGCGCGCGGTTCGCCGGGGCGGTCGTGCGGGGCGCGGCGGCGACTCCGGCGGGGCGGCGGTCCTGGCGGCGGGCGCGGCGGCGGCACCGGTCGGCGCGGCGGGCGCTGGCGTCGCGGCGGACGAAGACGGCCGTGTTCAACCGGGTCCTGACGCGGCTCCCGGTCCGGCCCGGGCTGGCGGTGTTCGAGAGCCACCTCGGCCGGTCCTACTCCGACAGCCCCAAGTACATCTACCGCGAGCTGCGCAGATCGGGACGCGCCGTGGACGCGGTGTGGTCCTACCGGTCGTCGCCGGAGGGGTTCCCGCCCGACGCCAGGCTCGTCCGGCGCGGCTCGTGGGCGTACTACCGGGCGCTCGCACGGGCGGAGTTCTGGATCGACAACCAAGGCTTCCCGGACGGTCTGCGCAAACGGCCGGAGACGACCTACGTCCAGACGTGGCACGGTTCGGCGGTCAAGCCGATGGGCCTCGACCAGCCGCGGCTGAAGGGCGCTCCCGCGGCGGACCGGCACCGGCTCCGCCGGATGGTGGAGCGCTACGACTGCTTCCTGGTGCGCTCGGACCACGACGTCCGAACCCTGTGCCCGGCTCTGGGCGTCCGCGCCGAGGCGCTGCCCGCCGGGTATCCCCGCAACGATCCGCTGGTCCGCGGCGCGGACGCCGATCCGGAGACGGCGGCCGAGGTCGCCGCGCTGCGCGGCTCCCTCGGGCTGGAGGGCGACCGGCGCCGGGTGCTGCTGTACGCGCCGACGTTCGCGACGGACCCCCGCGGCCGTCCCGTCCGGACGCTGGAGCCGCCGGTCGCCCCGGACGTGTTCGCGCGGGAGCTGGGCGAGGAGTTCGTGCTGCTGCTGCGCCCCCACTACCTCTGCCGGGCCGACCTCCCGCCGTCCGCGCGCGCGTACATGCGCGACGCCGGCGACGTGCCCGACGTCACCCCGCTGCTGCTGCTCGCGGACGCGCTGATCACCGACCGATCGTCGATCATGTTCGACTTCGCGCTGCTGGACCGTCCGATCGTCCTGCACCTCCCGGACGCCCCGTCCGGTGCCGGGGGCGACCCCGAACGCGGGTACGTCGACCTCGAACGGGACGCGCCCGGGCCGATCACCCGGACGCCGGACGAGCTCGTCGCCGCCCTCGCGGATCTGGACGCGGCGGAGGCGGTGCACGCCCCCCGGCGCCGGGCGTTCGCCGCGCGGTTCGGCGAGCACGACCGCGGCACGGCGGCGCGGACGGTGGTGGAACGCTACTTCGCCGATCGGGGGCGGGAATGCTGACGGGCAGGGAGCCGGGCGGAGGCGGCGACGCCGGGGGCGCCGCGGCGGGACGGGACGTCTTCGTCGTCTGCAACAACGCCGACGACATCGGGGGCGTCCAGCGGTGGGCGCACCACATGGCGCGGCTGTTCGCGGCCCGCGGCGACCGCGTCACCCTCGTCGGGATCACCCGGGGGCCGGGGCCCGCCGCGCACGATCCGGCCGGCGCGTACCGGGTGGTGGCGCTGCACGGCCGCTGGCGGCCGCCCGCCCTCGCCCTCCGGCCGCGCTCGCCGCG
>NZ_JBHTJA010000050.1:0-48957 GCF_042675525.1 Actinomadura sediminis | reverse complement strand
GTGCGGGGGGCCCGCGTCAGGGACGGTCGGCGGCGCGTCCGCGGGCGCGCCCGGCCCGACGGGCGGACCGGCCGCCCCCTCCGCCCCCTCCGCTCCCTCCGGGCTTGCCCGGCCCTCCAGCGCGGCCCCGAAGTCGGCCGCCGTCCGCCAGCGCCGCTCCCGGTCGGGATCGAGCGCCCGCAGCACGGCCGCGTCCACCTCCGGCGGGACGCCCGGACGGACGTCGCCCGGCGGGCGGGCCGGGGTGCCGGGCGGCTCCCCGGTGAGCAGATGGTGGGCGAGGGCGCCGAGCCCGTAGACGTCGGCGCGGTGGTCGGGCGCCCCGTCGACCTGCGTCTGCTCGGGCGCCATGTAGCCGGGCGACCCGGCGGGCAGCGTCAGGCTGGACAGGCGGTCGCCGGTCCGCGCGATGCCCAGGTCGGCGATCATGACGCGCTCGCCGCCGCCGGGCGCCGTCCGCAGCAGCACGTTGGACGGCTTGAGGTCCCGGTGGACGACCCCGAGGTCGTGCAGGTCCTGCGCGCCGCGCGCGATCTCGCGGACGAGGGCCAGCGCGTCCGCGAGCGCGCCGGGCCCGGCGGGCGGCCCGGCCGCGAGCCGCTCCTCCAGCGTGCCCAGGTCGGCGTAGGTCATCACGAAGTACGGGCGCCCGTCGGGCAGCTCGCCGATGTCGAAGACCTGGACGAGCCGGTGCGAGTCGGCGCGGCGCAGCAGCCGGGCCTCCTGGACGAACCGTTCCCGCACGTCGGCGTGGAGCGTCCAGTGCTCGCCGAGGATCTTGATCGCGACGGGGGAGTCGAGGTCCGGATCGTGGCCCAGCCAGACGGACGCGAAGCCGCCCGTCCCGAGGAGGCGGTCGATCCGGTAGCGGCCGGCGGCGCTCGGTGTGCTCACGTCTACCCATGGTGACTCAACGCGGGCGCCCGCGCACTACGTTGCGTGATGATTCCGGTACGTCCGGCGATCGGGGAATGGCGGCCTCCGGCGACGCGTTGTGGTTCGGGCGCCGCCGGAAAATGGATCGCCCCGCCGGGAGCCGTCCGGCTACCGTGCAAAGGTTCCGAGGGCGGCGCCCGATGAGCCCCCGGCCGAGGAAGGGGCGCGACGCCCGCGGCCTATCCTTGTCAACGGTTATGAGGACGCCTGTGAGATCGCCGCTCGCCGACCTGCGCGCGCGCCTGCCCGAACTGATGCCGCGCGACCGCAGCAGGCTGCGCCGCCGCATCGACGGCACCGAGAAGATCAAGGACGCCGCGCGGCGGGCGAAGGTCGCCGAGGAGATCGCCGCCGAGGTCGCGGCCGCCGAGCGCCGCGTCGAGCGGCGCCGCGCCGCCGTCCCGGCGATCACGTACCCGGCCGAACTGCCGGTCGCGCAGAAGAAGGACGACATCCTCGCCGCCGTCCGCGACCACCAGGTCGTGATCATCGCGGGCGAGACCGGATCGGGCAAGACCACCCAGATCCCCAAGATCTGCCTGGAGCTCGGGCGCGGCGTGCTCGGCTCCATCGGCCACACCCAGCCGCGCCGGCTGGCCGCCCGCACCGTCGCCGACCGTATCGCCGAGGAACTCGGCACCGACCTGGGCGACACCGTCGGCTACAAGGTGCGGTTCACCGACAAGTCGAGCGACGGCACGCTCGTCAAGCTGATGACGGACGGGATCCTGCTCGCCGAGATCCAGACGGACCGGCTGCTGCGGCAGTACGACACGCTGATCATCGACGAGGCGCACGAGCGCAGCCTCAACATCGACTTCCTGCTCGGGTACGTCAAGGAGATCCTGCCGAAGCGGCCCGACCTCAAGGTGATCATCACCTCGGCCACGATCGATCCGGAGCGGTTCTCCCGGCACTTCGACGACGCCCCGATCGTGGAGGTGTCCGGCCGCACCTACCCGGTCGAGGTCCGGTACCGGCCCGTCACCGATCCCGACGACCCGTCCGCCGACCCGGACCGCGACCAGATCCAGGCGATCATCGACGCGGTGGACGAGCTGGGCCGCGAGGCCCCCGGGGACGTGCTCGTGTTCCTCAGCGGCGAGCGGGAGATCCGCGACACCGCGGAGGCCCTGACCAAGCACCTCGCGCGGCAGCGGGGGACGACCGAGGTCCTGCCCCTGTACGCGCGCCTGTCGGCGGCCGAGCAGCATCGGGTGTTCCAGCCGCACCGCGGGCGCCGCATCGTCCTGTCGACGAACGTCGCGGAGACGTCCCTGACCGTCCCCGGCATCAAGTACGTCGTGGACCCCGGCACGGCCCGGATCTCCCGCTACAGCCACCGCCTGAAGGTGCAGCGGCTCCCGATCGAGCCGGTGTCGCAGGCGTCGGCGAACCAGCGCAAGGGCCGTTGCGGCCGCGTCTCCGAGGGCGTGTGCATCCGGTTGTACTCCGAGGAGGACTTCGAGTCCCGCCCGGAGTTCACCGACCCCGAGATCCTGCGCACCAACCTCGCGTCCGTGATCCTGCAGATGACGGCGCTCGGGCTGGGCGACATCGCCGCGTTCCCGTTCGTCGAGCCGCCGGACCGCCGCAACGTCAAGGCGGGTGTCGACCTGCTGCACGAGCTGGGCGCGATCGACCCGGCCGAGAAGGACCCGCGCAAGCGCCTCACCCCGCTGGGCCGCCGGCTCGCGCAGCTCCCGATCGACCCGCGGCTGGCCCGCATGGTCCTGGAGGCCGACCGCAACGGCTGCGTCCGCGAGGTCCTCGTCATCGCCGCCGCGCTGTCCATCCAGGACCCGCGGGAGCGGCCCGCCGAGCACCAGCAGGCCGCCGACGAGATGCACCGGCGGTTCGCCGACCCGACCTCCGACTTCCTCGCCTACCTGAACCTGTGGAACTACCTGCGCGAACGGCAGAAGGAGCTGTCGGGAAGCGCGTTCCGCCGCATGTGCAAGAACGAGTTCCTGCACTTCCTGCGGATCCGCGAATGGCAGGACCTGCACGGCCAGCTCAAGCAGGTCGCCAAGTCCCTCGGCGTCACCCTGAACGACGCCGACGCCCCGCCCGACCGCGTCCACGTGTCGCTGCTGTCGGGCCTGCTGTCGCACATCGGGCTGATGGACACGCCCGGACGGTCCGAACGGGCGGGGCGCGGCGACCCGGCCAAGCGCGAGAAACCGCGGCGCGGGCACGAGTACATCGGGGCCCGCGGCGCGAAGTTCGCCGTGTTCCCCGGGTCCGCGCTGTTCAAGAAGCCGCCGCGCTGGGTGATGTCGGCCGAGCTCGTCGAGACGTCCCGGCTCTGGGGCCGGATCAACGCCAAGATCGAGCCCGAGTGGGTCGAGCCGCTCGCCGGGCACCTGGTGAAACGCAACTACAGCGAGCCGCACTGGTCCAAGAAGCAGGCGGCCGTCATGGCGCACGAGAAGGTCACCCTCTACGGCGTCCCGATCGTGGCGGACCGCCGCGTCAACTACGGCTCCATCGACCCGGCGCTGTCGCGGGAGCTGTTCATCCGGCACGCGCTCGTCGAGGGCGACTGGGAGACCCACCACAGGTTCTTCCACGACAACCGGGCCCTGCTCGACGAGGTCGAGGAGCTGGAGCACCGCGCCCGGCGCCGCGACATCCTCGTGGACGACGAGACCCTGTTCGACTTCTACGACGCGCGGATCCCCGCGGACGTCGTGTCCGGCCGGCACTTCGACGCCTGGTGGAAGAAGGCCCGCCGCACCGACCCCGACCTGCTCGGGTTCGAGAAGTCGATGCTCATCAACGACTCGGCCGACGGGGTCAGCGAGGCCGACTACCCGGACGTGTGGAAGCAGGGCCCGCTGCGGCTGCGGCTGACGTACCAGTTCGAGCCGGGCGCGGACGCCGACGGCGTGACCGTCCACATCCCGGTGCAGGTCCTCAACCAGGTCCGCCCGGACGGGTTCGAGTGGCAGGTCCCCGGCCTGCGCGCCGAACTGGTCACCGAGCTGATCCGGTCGCTGCCCAAGCAGCTGCGGGTCAATTTCGTGCCCGCGCCCGACTACGCCCGCAAGGTCCTCGACCGGGTCGCGCCGCGCAGCGAACCGCTCCTGGACGCGCTGGAGCGCGAGCTCACGGCGCTGACGAGCGTCCCGGTGGCGCGGGAGGCGTGGGACCCCGCCCGCCTGCCCGCCCACCTGCGGATCACGTTCCGCGTGGTCGACGACCGGAACCGCACCCTCGGCGAGGGCACCGACCTGGACGGGCTGAAGCGCCGCCTCGCGGGCAAGGTGCGGGGCACGCTGTCGAAGGCGGCGTCGACCGTTGAGCGGACCGGTCTCACCGACTGGACGATCGGCGAGCTGCCCCGCACCTACGAGCGGAAGCAGGCCGGCTACGACGTCAAGGCCTACCCCGCGCTCACCGACGAGGGCGACGCCGTCGCCGTCCGCATGTACGAGACGGAGGCCGAGCAGCGCCGCGCGATGTGGCGCGGGACCCGCCGCCTCGTCCTGCTGAACGCGCCGTCGCCGGTGAAGCTCATCCAGAGCCGCCTGACGAACCAGGGCAAGCTGGCGCTCAGCCACAACCCGCACGGCTCCACCGCCGCGCTGTTCGACGACTGCGTCACGGCCGCCGCCGACCTGCTGATGGCCGAGGCGGGCGGGCCCGCGTGGGACGAGGCCGGGTTCCGCGCCCTGTACGACCGGGTCCGCGCCGACCTGCACGACGCGACGGCGCGGATCGTCGCGCAGGTCGAGCGGATCCTCGCCGAGGCGCACGAGGTCGACCGCCGCATCCGCGGGACGAAGAGCATCGCGCTCGTCCCGGCGCTGTCCGACGCGCGCGGCCACCTGGAGTCGCTCGTCCGGCCCGGGTTCGTCACCGCGACGGGCGCGGCGCGGCTGCCCGACCTCGTCCGCTACCTGCGCGCCCTCCAGGCCAGGCTCGACAAGCTCCCGGAGAACCCGAACCGGGACCGGCTGCTCGCGGGCCAGGTCGAGGCGCTCAAGGAGGAGTACCGCCGGACGCTCCAGCGGCTGCACCCGGCCCGCCGCGAGGACGAGCCGGTGCGGCACGTCCGGTGGATGATCGAGGAGTTCCGGGTCAGCCTGTTCGCCCAGCAGCTCGGGACGCGCTACCCGGTGTCCGACAAGCGCATCCGCAAGGCCATGGCCCAGCTGTGACCCGCTCCCGCGTCCCCTTTGTCGCGGGGCGCGGGCAGGCGCCCGGCGGCGCGCCGAAGCCCATCCCCGCGGAGCGGGCGGCGTCCCGCGAAGCGATCCCGGCCGCCGGGCGGGGCCGTTTTCCGTCGCCGGGTGCGTCGCGGGCGGCCCCACATCTGCCACCCAAGTCACTGCGGTCCCGACGACTAGTGCGTATCGTTCATTCCATGCCTAACAGCCAAGAGCGCGACAATAGCGGCCCGCAGGAGACGGCCGCGACGTCTTCGGCCGCGGTCCCCGGGGGGCCGGGCGGCGACGTCGGCGCGTCCGGGGGATCGGGGGAGACGGCGGTGGCCCGCATGGGCGACCCCGTCACGGTGTGGCCGTGCGCGAACTGCGGGCGTCCCGTGCCGCAGCCGGTGGGGGCGACCCGCGTGGTCCGCTACTGCCAGGACGACGACGGCACGTGCGCCCGCGAGGCCCGCGAGCGCCGGGAACGCGGCCGGGACGCGCCGGGCCTCACCGGGCACGTCGCCTCCACCTGGGAGATGGTCGAGCGGCTGGAGAAGGCCGCCGACGTGCTCGCCGAGTCGCTGACCTCCGAGCTGAGCGTCGCCGGGGTGGAGCGGCGCGTCGCCGAGGTGCGGGCCGAGGCCGCCCGCGAGCTGGCCATCGCGCAGACCGAGCGCGACGCGTCCCAGCGCCGCGCCGAGGAGGCATGGCAGGAGGCGACCTCCGCCCGCCAGCGCGCGGAGAACGCCGAGCGGGAAGCCGAGCGCGCCCGGGAGGAGGCCAGGCTCGCGACCGCCAAGCGGGACGCCGCCCAGCAGGCGTGGGAGGAGGCGCACCAGATCGCGCAGCAGTCGATGACCGCGAAACTGGCCGCCGAGAGCGAGCGCGACCGCATCGCCGCCCGCGAGGCCGAGCTGCTGTCCGCGCTGGAGAGCGCCCGCGCCGAGCTCGTCGAGCTGCACGCCAAGGTGTCCGAGGCGGAGAGCGCCGCCGAGTCGCAGCGCGTCGAGGCGGCCGTCGCCAAGCAGGGCGCCGAGGACCTGCGCAACGCCATGCGGGACGCCGAGGCGCAGCGGCAGCGCGCGATGCAGGCCGCCAGCAAGGCGGAGGCCGAGCGCAGCGCCGCGCTGCGCGCCCAGTCCGAGGCGGAGGCCGAGGTCGTCCGCGTCCAGGCCCGCGCCGACGAGGCCGTCAAGGACCGCGACGCCGCGCAGGCGCAGGCGCAGGCCGCGGCGGCCGAACGGGACGAGCTGACGGGCCGGCTGAACGAGCAGGCGGCGCAGGTGCGGCAGCTGTCGCAGTCGGTCGCCGACCAGCAGGCCGCGCTGACCGCGCTGGCCGAGGAGCGCGACGCGGCCCGCGCCGAGGCCGACCGGGCCCGCCGCCAGGTGGACCAGTTCACCCAGGGCACCTTCGCGTCGGGCGCGCCGCAGGGCGGCCGGATGCAGAGCGGCCAGATGCAGAGCACCGCCATGCGCAACGGGCCCGCCCAGAACGGCCCGCAGGCGCCGGGCGTGCCCCCGGGCCCGCCGCCCATCGGCGGCCCCGCCCAGGGCGGCACCGGACCCCACGGGACCCCGGGCGCCGCGCCGTATCCCGTCCCCGGAGCGAACGGCGCCCCGAACGGCGCCCGGGCCGAGCAGGGCCGCACCGTGAACGGCTCGGACCGGGAGGACCCCCTGTTCACCGGCCCGTGACCCGCCCCGGCGGGCCCGCCCGGCGGCGCGGACGCCCCGCCGCCGGGCCCCGGATCAGCTCCCGAACCGCTCCGGGTCGATTTCGATCCAGATCTGCTCGGCGCGGCCCAGCAGCCGGCCGTCCGCCCCGTACAGCGCCGTCGCCGTGTGCGTCTTGCGGCCCTCGCGGCTGCGCGTAGCCCCCATGACCACGCAGCGCTCCCCGGCCTCGGGCACGTCGGAGACCTGCGCGGTCATCGTGCCGAGCACCGCCGGGCGGGCGGCCACGTCGAACGACCAGGCGCCCGGGCAGTCCAGGGCCGCCCACACCAGCTCCCGTCCCGGGACGTCCTCGGGCGTCCACGGCGTCGCCACCGTGTCCTCAGCGACCGGGCCCGGCTCCAGCCGCAGCCCGTCTCCGGGCTCGCGGTCCGGGCCGCACACGAAGCAGCCGGGGAACGGGTTGTTCTCCGCCGCCCGGTACTTCTCCGCGGCCTTCTCCGCCTCCTCGAACGGGACGCCCGGGACGGGCGGCACCACGATCGCGCCCGCCAGCGCCTCGGCGATCAGCCGCTCGCCGTCCCACAGCCGGACGCTGTGCCACCGCTCGTCCTCCGCCGTCACGGTGAGTTCCGCGTCCAGCGGCGGAGGCAGCCGCAGGGTCACGGTGACGGTGTCGGTCGGCACCCGCTTCGCCAGCAGCCCCGCCACGTAGCCGCCGTTGCCCGACTCGTCCGGGCCGTGGAACCGTCTTTCGATGATCACTTGCCGTTTCCCCCGCGCTCACGATCCGCCGCAAAAACGGGACCGATCATAATGAGCCGGTCGGACGTCCGAAGCGCCGACCCCGCTCGCACCGGCGCGCGGGCGGCGGCTCAGACGGCGCGCGACGGCTGCGGCCGGCCCGGCCGCGTGGTGAAGAACACCGACAGCGAGCCCCGCAGGCGCGCCCGGACGGTCTCCTCGTCCACGGGCCCGTCGGGGCGGACGGGCGTGCGGTCCAGGGCGCGGGCGATGAGCCGGTCGACGTTGCGGTCGGCGACGAGCACCGAGCACGTGTCGCACGCGTACCACGGGTACAGCATGTTCAGGACGGCCACCGCGGTGTCGTCGTCCGACAGGTGCGTGGTGTCCAGCTCGACCTCGAACATGTCGGTGTCCTCGG
The DNA here is from genome assembly GCF_042675525.1 of Actinomadura sediminis. Taxonomy (NCBI): domain Bacteria; kingdom Bacillati; phylum Actinomycetota; class Actinomycetes; order Streptosporangiales; family Thermomonosporaceae; genus Actinomadura; species Actinomadura sediminis. The sequence goes on along the minus strand of NZ_JBHTJA010000050.1, from coordinate 41,023 downwards.
GGTCGAGCGTGGGGTAGTACAGCCAGCTCGTCTCCGGGCCCCCGCAGAAGTCGCACGCCCGGTCCTGCACGGCGGGCTCGCCGACCGCGAGCTCCAGCTCGTGATCCCACGGCTCCACCCTGCGGTTGTGGCGGTAGCCGACGCCGTCGAGCGATCCCTCGCGGTTGTGCGTGACGTCGTGCACCTCGCCGCCGCAGCGGGCGCACATGAAGCCGATGTCCTCCATGTCCCTCCCCTGATCGCTGAGGCACCGGCTCTCACAGTATCCGTCCGGGGGCTTCCGTTGTACCCGGGTGCCGGGCGGTTCGGATAAGTTGAAGATCACTTTCGACGCCCGCGCCCGGCGACCCCGGCCCACGCCCGCGTCCGTCCGCCCCGGAGCGTCCCGCGGTTCAGGTCCCCGTGACCCGGTGTTCCACGACCCTCCGCGCGCGCCCGGCTCCCGAACGGAGGTCCCGATGCCCCCCGCCGTGCCCGGCGTCGTCCTGAACGCCGACAAGATCGACCTCGTCCGCGAACGGCGCCTCCTGCTCGACGGGGTGACCATGACCGTGCTGCGCGGCGAGCACTGGGCGCTGCTCGGGCCGAACGGCGCCGGCAAGAGCACCCTGCTCGGCATCCTCGGCGCCTACACCCACCCGACCCGTGGTTCCGCCGAGATCCTCGGGCACCGGCTCGGCCGCGTCGACGTGCAGCGGGTCCGCAGGATGATCGGCCACGTCGACCCCCGCCACCCGCTGGAGTCTGCGCGGACGGTCCGCGAGATCGTCCTCACCGGCGTCACCGGCACGATCGAGCTGGTGCCGCGCTGGACGCCCACCGGTGACGAGCTGGACCGCGCGGACGAACTGATCGCGCTGATGGGCCTGGCGCACCGCGCGGACGCCCGCTGGCCGAACCTGTCGCAGGGCGAGCGCGGGCGGTCGCTGATCGCGCGGGCCCTGATGCCCGACCCGCCGCTGCTGCTCCTCGACGAGCCCGCGACCGGCCTGGACGTCGCCGCCCGCGAGCGGCTGCTCGCCGGAATCGACCGGCTCCGCGCCGACCGCCCGGACCTGACGACCGTGCTCGTCACCCACCACCTGGAGGAGCTGCCGGCCAGCACCAGCCACGCGCTGCTCCTGCGGGAGGGGCGGGTGCTGGCGTCCGGCGCCGCCGGGGACGTGCTCACCACCGAGGCGGTCAGCGCGTGCTTCGACCACCCGATCACGATCACCCGGCACAACGGCCGCTGGGCCGCGACCGCCGGGCCCGCGTAGCCGGGCTCAGCCCGCCGCGACGCGGTGCCGGGACAGGTGCGCGAGAACCGACTGGTTCGCCTCCCACCCGTCCGGGAACTTCACCGGGACGCCGAGGTGCACGGGCTCGGCCGACGGGTGGGCGTCCAGCAGCTCGGGGATGCCCGCCCGCGCCACCACGACGCACGCGTGCCGGTGCCGGGACGTCAGCACGCACAGCCGCCCCGACTCCAGATGGAACGCGGTGGCGTCGCGGCGGCCCGAGAGCGGGTGCAGGACGACCGTGACGTCGTACTCGCGGCCCTGCAGGCGGTTCGCGGTGTCGACGGTGATCCCCGCGCCGTGCGGGCCGAGCGCGGCGCGGATCGCGGTGACCTGGTCGCGGTGCGCCGCGCCGATCGCGACGCGGGACGCGTCGACCTGCGCCGTCCCCTTCTCCGAGTGCGCGACCGGGCCGCGCTGCAGCAGCCGGACGGCGAGCGCCGCCGTCGCCCGGACCGCCTCGGCGTCGGTGCGCAGCGTGTGCCGGGCGGGCAGCTCGAACAGGGCCCAGCCGGTCGCGGCGGCCTCCTCCAGCGCCCGGTCGTAGGTGGTGCCCATGCCGCCCGCGGAGAACTCGAGCCGCCGGTCGTCCGGGCCCGTCCCGGCCCGGAACGGGGTGAACGGGTAGAAGGCGTCCGCCACGACCGGCGCCGCCGACGCGGGCAGCCGCCACGACACCGGCAGCCGGTGGACGGGCAGGTCCGGATTGTGGGCGAGCAGGACCGACACGGCGCTGCGCATCGGGTCCCACGCGAGCCCCGCCCAGCGTTCGACCTCCACCGTGGAGAACGGGTCGAGCTGGCCCGGGTCGCCCACGAACAGCGCCCGCTCGAACCGGCCGGCGATGCGCAGCAGCATGTCCGACCGCATCTGGTAGGCCTCGTCGACGATCGCCCACGGCCACGATCCGTCCGCCAGCGTCGCCCACTTCGCGGCCGTCGCGATCACGACGGCCTGCTCGGCGAGGTCGCCGGCCTTCTGCCGCACCTGCACCTGCGGATGCGCCAGCACCCGCTCGGACGGCACGTACTGCGACGCCGACAGCCGGCCGATCGTCAGCCGCGGATGCGCGTCGGCGATCCGCTCGATGAGGTCGTCGACCTGCTCGTTCGTCTGCGCGACGATCATCAGCCGCTCGCCCGCGTCGGCGAGGTGCCCGGCGGCGCGGACCACCAGCGTGGACTTGCCCGCGCCGGGCGGGGAGTCGACGACCACGCCGCGGTGGGCGCCGGACAGGTCCGCCAGGACGGCGTCGACGACGCGGGCCGCGGCCTTCCCCGGATCCTCCGCGGGAGCCCCGCCGGCCCCGGCGTCCGGACGTCCCGCGGGCGCGGGAGCCGGCGAGGGCACCGGCGTCAGGCGGCGCGTTCCCGGCGCGGCACGGCCCGTGGTCTCGCCCGTGGTCATGACCATTCCTCTTCGGCGTCCTCGTCGGTCGGCACGTAGTCCGCGGGCGGCCCGCCGTGGGTCCACGGCGTGTCCTCCCGGTCGGGGAACTTCGCCTGCCCGAACGAGCCCTCGGTCAGCGACGTGAAGCACACCCGTTCGCCGACCCGCGGGACGGCACCGGGCTCCGGGGTGAGCTTGCGGCCCATCCCGCCGGTCAGCTCCAGCAGCACGCCCCCCGTGCCGAACTCCACGATCCTCCCCTTCAGCGCGGGCCGCGCGGCGTTGCACACGGTCGTGCCCACGTCGAGCCGGACCGGGTCCTCGGTGGCGACCCGCAGGTACGGGCGCAGCTTCGGCCGCTTGCCGGTCTCGTCCAGGCGGGTCGGGTCGCACTCGGTGACGACGCCGCCGAACGCCTGGCCGGACAGCCGGTGCTCGGCCATGACCAGCGGGTCGTCGAACGCCCGCTGCGCCTCGTAGGCGTCCTGCGCGCGCTCCAGATCGTGCAGCCGCCGCGCCGCCCGGACGGGCGTGTCGCGGCGCGCCTGAGGATACGCCTCGCCGAACGTCTGGTGGTAATAGGTGAACGAGTCCCGGTCGCGCTCCCAGCGGCGCGGGACGCTCGCGCCCTCGGGCAGGGCGCGCAGCAGGTCGACGGCCCGCCACATCAGGTCCCAGGTGGGGGCGAGCTGGGACGCGACGGCGGCGCGCAGTCGCTCCTCGGCACGGGGCGCGCCGTTGGACCGGTCGTAGGCGGCGATCGCGGGGGCGAGCACCTCGTTGTCGAACGTCGGGTCGGTCGCGGGCCCGGCCGGCGGGCACGTCACCGGGTCCTCGGCGCGGGCGGCGGCGGCCGGTCCGTCCATGCCGTCCGGCGGATCGATCCAGCCGAGCAGCGCCGCGAGGTTGCCGTCCTCCAGGGAGCTCTGCCCCGTCGCCCAGTGCAGCCGCAGCGTCTCCGTCATCGCCAGCAGCAGCGACGACCCCGGATGGTCGTGCCGGTCGGCGAACCAGGTCAGCCACCGGCCGAGCACCGGCACCGCCGGGTCCACCGCGTAGGGGCCCTCGGTGCTGCGGAACCGGGTGGAGCGGCCGAGCAGCCGCAGGAACGTGACGCCGCCGCGGTTCGGCACCAGCACCTGCGGCGCGTCCCCGTACCGGATCCGCTCCTCGGCCTCCCCGGACTTGGCGGCGGACCGGCTCGGCGGGGGCCTCTCGACGGCGCCGCGGCTGGTCTCGATGTGGTTCAGGACGAGCTTGGCGGCCTCGGCGGCGAACGCGAACCGCAGGTCGCGGTTGCGCGGCTGCGGGACGACCAGCAGCGACGGGTCGTCGCGGTCGGCGCCGAGCATCATCGCCAGCGGCGCCGCCGCCTCCCCGGCGAGCCGCAGCGGGATCAGCACCAGCGGCGCCGCCGAGACGTGGCAGTGCCGCACGGTGGCGAGCGGCTGCGCGATCCCGGCGGCCGCGGCCTGCAGGCGGGCGAGCGAGGACAGCGCGCTCATGTGCCGATCACGCGGCGCCCTGCGCCGCTCCGGCCAGCGCCTCGGCGCGCAGCCGGGCGGCGGTGCGCAGCTGCTCGGCGGTCTCGGCCAGGTCGTCGGACGGCGCCAGGGTGCCGTCGGCGAGCGCCAGCGCGGTCCCGATCGCGTCCACGCCGCCGAGGTCGTCGCGGACCGCGCGGCCGAGCGCGCCCGTCGCCCCGCACGCCCGCGCCTCGTCGCGGCAGAACAGCGCCATCTCGCAGCCCGCCATGCACTCGGGTGCGTACCGGGCCTCGACCGCGCGCACCGACTCGGCGAGCGCGTCGCCGGGCTCGAACGTCAGGTCGTCCGGGAGCTCGTCCAGGATGCGGTCGATGCGGGTGAGCCGGGCGAGCTGCCGCTTCAGGACGGCGAGCTGCGGGCGGACGTCCAGCGGCGTCGCCGTCGGCCGGTTCGAGAAGTTCTCGGGGCAGACCAGGAACACCTCGTGCGACACGCGCGCCGGGTCGTGTCCCAGTTCCTCCACCAGGCGCCGCAGCGCCAGCACGTACACCGCCGACTGCCGGGCCGCCGCCGCGACCTGCTCCGGCTCGGCCTGCCCGTCCACCACCGCGAACGACTTGATCTCGATCACGTGCAGCCGTCCCGCGAACTGGAACGCGATGACGTCCGGCTCCAGGTAGGCGGGCCGCCCGGCGATGTCGAGGCGCAGCAGCGGGTGGTCGAACAGCGTGCCCTCGCCGGACTCCAGCGCGCGGGCGAGCAGCCGCCGCGTCCGGGTGTGGCGCAGCTCCCGGCCCTCGTTGCCCGCCACCACCTCGAGGTCGTCGTAGGCGACCTCCGGGACGGCGAGCCCGAGCGTGTCGCGCAGCAGCGTCAGCAGCTCGGCGCACCCGTCGGCCTTCACCTGCGCCTCGAAGGCGTTCCCGCGCGTGATCGCGAACTGCGACTGGCCGAACGGCGCCGGGAACCCGAGCGCCCGCGCCACCGCGTCCTTGTCGACCCCCGCCGCGTCCATCACCCCGCGGCGGGCGCAACCGGGATTGCCGGTCAGCGCGGCGATCGTGCGTGCGTCGTGGTTGCGCGGGGGAGCGCCGCCGCGCAGCCGGTCCAGGTCCGGCGCGGTCTCGGTCATCGGTCCGTCTCTCCATTGACGGCAGGGCGCCGTGGGGCGTCCTGCAGGGCCCGCAGCCGGCTGCCGAACAGCCGTTCCGCGTCGTCGAGCCGGTCCAGGGCGCGCCCGGCGGCCGACTCGCGCCGCCGCCGGTCGGCCTCCCGGTGCACCTCCAGCTCCTCCCGGGCGGCCTCGGCGAGCACGGCCGGATCGACGGTACCGACCGTACCGTCGACCGCACCGGGAATGTTGGACGCGAAACGCCACAGCAGCCGCTGCACTTCGGCGTTCGGTTCGCCGCGTCCGGTCAGCCGGGCATCGGCGTGCTCGGCCAGCCGGATCGCGGACGTCAGGAAATCGGTGCGCGGGCTCAGCGGGCCCACGATGCGGCGCTCCAGCGGCCACGTGCTGACGGTGAGCAGGCCGCGGGCGGGGGCGAGCAGGTCCGCGGTGAGCGCGGCGCACAGGTAGTACGGCCGGGCGTAGGGGGCGGTGCGGAACGAGCGCTCCTCGTCGCGGCGCAGGCTCGACAGCCTGCCCGCCGCGATCTCGCCGGGGAAGAACGCCGCGTACACCGACCCGACGAGCTTGGGGGCGGACGGGACGCCGAGCAGCGTCAGCGCCTGGTGCACCTGCTCGCGGACCGGCAGGAGGCCGCGGCGCGCGCCCTTGCCGCCGCCCTTCGCGGCCTTCGCGCCGCTCCCGGACGAGCCTTTCGCGGACCCCTTGGGGGTTCTCTTCGCGCGCCCGCCCTTCCCTGGCGCCGCGGCCTGCGCCCGTCCGCCGGAGGGGCGCCGCGACCCGGCCGCGCGGAGGTCCGCCGGGGCCCCGGCGTCCGTGGCGTCGCCGAGGACGAGGTCGTCCCAGGCGTCCTCGGCGCGCCGCAGCTCCCCGCGCAGCTCGCGGGCCGTCCGCCGGTCCCCGGCCGCCATCGCCCGGCGCACGCCCGTGCGCAGCTCGGCGATGCGGGCTTCGAGCGCGTCGGGGGTCGGCGCGTCGGGGGAGCGGGACATGCGGCAGACGGTACAGGAGGTCCCAGACAATTCCAGGGTTTTCCAGTGTTTCGGCGCGTTATGCGGAGGTTGCCCCGGGATGTCCGGGAGATCGGCGCGGCCTCCGCCACACCAGCGAATACCGCCAGAGAACACGACGGCGGAACGCGGCGCCCGGCAGCACGCGCCGGGCCTCGTCGCGCACCTCGGCCCACGTCATGTCCGGATCGGCGATCGGGGCGCCGGGGTCGCCGGCGGTGCGCCGGTTGCGGAAGCGGTGGAAATGGTGCGCCGGGACTCCGGCGGCCGAATACAGCAGGTCGCCGAGACCCGCGTTGTTCGCGAGGCCGATCACCACGAGCGTCCCGCCCGGCCGGACGGCGTCGCGCATCGCGGTCAGCGCGGCGGTGAAGTCCATGTGGTGGATCGCCGCGACGCTGCAGACGAAGTCGTAGCGGGCCTCGGGCAGGTCGTACTCCAGCAGCCCGGACTCGACGAACCGGACGCCGGCCGCGTCCCCGGTCAGCGCCCGGGCGCGCTCGATCATCTCCGCGGACCGGTCGAGCCCGGTGACGCGGCCCGCGTGGGGCGCGAGCCGGCGGGCGAGCAGCCCGTCCCCGCAGCCGACGTCCAGCGCCTCCCGGCAGCCGCGCGGGACGCCGCGCAGCACGAGCGGGTGGTAGTGGGTGTTGTGGTTCCAGTACTCGTCTGCCGCGCTCACGGCCATGGGCGCCACCGGGGGAGGGACGGGGTCAGCGGGTGTCGCGGCGGAGCGGATGCCCCTCCGGCACCTCCACGATAACGATCTTGACGCCCGCGGGGTCCTCGATCCACATCTCCACCAGTCCCCACGGCTCCTCGCGGGGCTCCCGGACGATCCGCGCCCCGGCCGCCGCGAGCCGTTCGTGCTCGGCACGCACGTCGCGCACCTGAAGCCAGATCATCGCGGCCGGCCCGCCCTCGCCGGCGCCGTGCCCCGACACCTCCAGGAACCCGGAGCCGAGGAAGAACACGACGCCGGGGGAGTCGGGCGGGCCGAACTCCCGGTAGACGGCGAGCCCCAGAACGTCCCGGTAGAAGCGCTGACTGCGCTCAGGGTCCGCCGGACGAAGCAGAATACGGCTGCTCAATACCTCCATGACCCCATCCTCACCCGGCGCCCGCCCCGCCCCGGAAGCGGCCCCCGCCCGAAACCGGACCGTTCCCGGGCCGTCTCCGGGCGAGCCCCGGTCAGCCGGGGAAGCTCGCGTGGTAGGTCGCGGCCATGTCGGCGTCGCCGTGGCCCTGCTCGATTGCGCGGCGGAACCGCTCGCCCGCCGCGTCGTTGACGTCGACGCGGATCCCGGCGGCCGCGGCGGCGTCGTGGATGATGCGGGTGTTCTTCTCCGCGGTCCGCACGGCGAAGCTCGGCGCGAGCTCGTCGTCCACGATCGCCTTCATCTTCACCTGCAGGTACGCGTTGTCGAGCGGGCCGCCGGTGAGGACCTCCCCGAGCAGGGCCGCGTCGAGCCCGAGAGCCCGGGTCAGCGCGACCGACTCGGCGATCACCGAGGTGAGCGAGATCGCGTAGCTGACGGCGGCGAGCTTCAGCCGGGTGCCCGCGGCGGCCGAACCGTCCTCGTCCAGCCACAGCGTCCGGCTGCCGAGCGTGCCGAACACCGGCTCCAGCACCGGCCGCGCCTTCTGCGGCCCCGCGGCGAGGACGACCAGGTTGCCCTGCTCGGCGGGCTGCTTGGTGCCCTGGACGGGGGCGTCCACGAACGTCGGGCCGTGTTCGGCGGCCAGGGCGGCCAGCCGCGGCACGTCGTCCACGGCGACGGTGCCCATCTGCGCCCAGACCTGCCCGGGGCGCAGGCCCGGCGCCGCGTCGGCCATGACCGCCAGCGCCGTCTCGCCGTCCCCGAGGACGGTGATGACCACCTCGGCGCCGGTCACCGCCTCGGCGGGGGAGGACGCCACGGCGGCGCCGTCGGCGCGCAGCGGCTCCGCGCGGGCCGCCGTCCGGTTCCACACCGTGACCCGGTGCCCGTCGCGCAGCAGGGTGCGGGCCATCGCGGTGCCCATGATCCCGGTTCCGAGCAGGGCGACTTCACTCATGATCGTCTCCTATTTGGACTGAATGGTACAAATCTGTTCCCATGAATATCACGGGACGCCGGCATCCGCCGACGTCAGCCGTAGGCGTGCTCGTCGCCCGGGACGTCCGCGCCGGCCTCGGCGGCCGGACCGTCCCCGGCGCCCGGCGCGTACGGGGCGGCGAACGCGTCGAGCGTCCGCTCCAGATGGGCCGACCACCAGGTCACCAGCGCCGCGTGCCCGCGCACCTGCGCCTGACGCTCCGCGCCGCGGGCGCCGTCCTCGCCGAGGTACCGCCGACGCAGCGGCGCGACGTCGCAGAGCCGCTCCCACCACGCGCGGTGCACCGCCGACTGGATCTGCCCCGCGTCGAGCGGGAACGACGCGCGGTGCCCCCGGACGAACGCCTGCACCCGGTCGAGATCGAGGCCGCGGTCGTCCTCGCCCGCGAACAGCCGCGCGGCCGCCCGCACCACCTCGCCCGCCACGGGGCCCGTCGTGAGCCCGTCCCAGCCGAGGACCGCGGTCACGTTGCCCGCGCCCCCGTACCGCAGGTTCCCGCCGTGGAACGACCCGTGCAGGTGCCCGACCGTGCAGACCTCCGCGTCCGGCGGCTGGTGGTCGGCGAACTCCTCCAGCAGCGCCCGCCGCTCCCGCAGCCGCCGCTCCGACAGCGCGTCGAAGTCGGTGCCGCCGCCCCGCGGGACGGACGCCAGCATGGCGTCGACCGCCGCCGCGGCGTCCGCGGCGCGCGGCGCGGGCACCAGCATGCTCTGCTGCACCGGCGGCGTCAGCCGCTCCATCTCCGCGTGCAGCCGGCCGAGCAGCCCCCCGAGCGCCTCGCACTGCGCGAACGTCAGCTCCAGGCCGTCCCGCCCGCGCCCGCCGGCCCAGGGGAACAGCTCGTAGCCGCGGCCCGCGGCGGTGACGAGCGTCCGCCCGGTCCGGGCCGGGACGGGCGCGAGGACGGGCAGCCCGGCCTCGTCGAGCGCGGAGACGATCCGATGCCGGAACAGGATGCGCCGCCGGTCCGGGGCGGGATGCTCCTTCAGCAGGTAGGACCCGTTCCCCGTGTCGACGCGCCGGGACCGCCGGGAGGCGCCGCCGTCCGGACCGGGGTCGGCGAACCGCGCGTCCGGCCCGATCTCCCAGCGCCGCAGGAGCCGCGCGGGCGGCCCGGCGGCGCCTCCGCCCGCGGCGGTGTCAGCGGACTGTGACGCGGGCGTCTCTGACGCCGGACCCTCTGACGTCGGCACTGTGCACCTCGGCGGCCTCGGACGGACGGCGGTCGAACGGATGTTCCAGGCCGACGCTACACGGCCCGTCACCGCGGGGAAAGGCGCCCGCGCTCAGACGGGCTCGAGCACGACCACGGGGATCTCGCGGTCGGTCTTCGCCTGGTACTCGTCGTACTGGGGCCAGACGGCGGCCATCTTCTTCCAGAAGCCGGGCTTCTCCTCCGGCGTGGCGGTGCGGGCCCGCGCGGCGAACCTGTCGCCCTTCACCTGGACCTGCACCTCGGGGTCCTGCTGCAGGTTCAGGTACCACAGCGGCGGCTCGTCCGCGCCGCCCTTGGACGCGACCACCAGATAGGCGTCGCCCTCCCGCTGGTAGATCAGCGGCGTGGTCCGCGGCCGCCCGGTGCGCCGCCCCGTCGTGGTGAGCAGCAGCGTGACCGTCCCCTGCCAGTCGTGCCCCTCCGCGCCGTCGGTCTCCCGGTAGCGGTCGACGTGCTCCTTGCCGAACAGCATCCCGTGTCCCTTCCGTGGGTCCGTGCCGATGCGGACGATCTTCCCCGCCGCCCGCCCGCCGATGCGCGATCGCGGGACCGGGTCCCTCACAGGTCGGCGAGGACGCCGCTCAGCAGGCCGCCGGTGTCGTCCGGGCGCGCCGCGGTGATGCACAGGTTGTTCATCGCGCGCATGTAGGTGTCGACGTCGGTGGGCTTGTCGAGGTACAGGGCGCTCGTGAGCTGCTCCAGGTACACGACGTCGGACAGGCCGGGCTCCGCGAACCGCAGGATCGTGAACGGGCCGCCCGCCGCGGCGTGCCCGCCCGCGCCGAACGGCACGATCTGCAGGGTCACGTTCGGCAGCTCCGACATCTCCATCAGGTGCTGCAGCTGGCGCCGCATCACGTCGCGCCCGCCCAGCGGCCGCCGCACCACCGCCTCGTCCACGACCGCCCACAGCGTCGGCGCGCTCGGCGCGGTGAACCGCTCCTGCCGGGTGGTCCGGACCCAGACCCGCCGCTCGACCTCCTCCTCCGACGCGTCGGGGAAGCCGAGGCGGACGACGGCGCGGGCGTAGTCCTCCGTCTGGAGCAGGCCCGGGACGAACTGGAGCTCGTAGGAGCGCAGCAGGGAGGCGGCCTCCTCGAGCCCGAGGTACGCCTCGAACCAGTTCGGCAGCACGTCGCCGTACCGGTGCCACCAGCCCGGGGTGTTGGCCTCCTTGGCCAGCTCGAGCATCTGCTCGCGCTCGGCGGGGTCGGTGACGCCGTAGAGGGTGAGGAGGTCGGCCACGTCGCGGGTCTTGAAACCGACCCGGCCCAGCTCCATCCGGCTGATCTTCGAATGGGAGCCGCGGATCTCGTACCCGGCCTGCTCGGTGGAGATGCCGCATTCCTCGCGGAGGCGGCGCAGTTGCGCGCCGAGCAGAATGCGCAGGACGGTCGGCCCGCCGCGCCGCGGATAGTCGATCAGCCGTCCGGCCGGATCATCTTCGGCCGGAGGAGTCGGAACAGCTGAATCCTGGGGCAAGGGGGTCACCAGCCAGTCGACGGGTCTGCGTGGGGCGGAACGGCACCGCCCTATGTTAGGGGATGGAAGCACGATTTTGGGAAGTATGGAAAAGGCGTCTTCGGCAATCTCCCAATCGTGCTGGAACAGGCGGCGCGGTGCGGTACCGTGCGGCTCCGAGTGCGGACGGTCCCGCCGTTCGGAGCCGCAGACGATACTCCTCCCGCCTATGCCGCGCCAACGCGTCCCTCACCCGCCGTGATCGCGGATGGGCGGCTTGGAGCGTGACCACGGGGTCGTTCGACGCGGTCGGTGGCGGTGCGGCGGCGCACCGTGTCCGCCGCCCCCGCCGGGGCGCCGCGGGGGCGCCAATTCCACGGCCGCTTCAACGGCGGCGCATCCCCAATGGCCCATGAATTGCCGGGCGTTCTCGGGTGCCGCCGTCGACCAATCGGCGGCGATTTTCCGTGCCGTCCCGCGTGACGCGATAATGACGGGCTCCCGGCGGTGTGCCGAACAATACGTGAGGCCGTGTCGAACCGGACGCCGGGGGTGAGGCCCGCGCGCGCGACCGTCCCCGGCTCGGGGCCGCCGCGGGGAGCGGCCACCGGGCGGGCGCGGGGCCGGGCGCCGCCCGTGCGTGACGCGGATCTCGTGCGGGACGCCCCAGGTACGCGGCGCGGTGACGAAGGTCTCGCCGCCACCGGGCGTACTTCGCGGCGTTCCGGCGTTCACTGGTACGGAGGCGCGGCGCACGCGCACCGCGAAAGCGGACAAAAGCGGACATCCGCGATGTCCTGCGCGGCGCTCGCCGGATTCCGGCCCATCACCGACCAGATTTGGGGGAATCATGAACGCGACCCGTGAGCGACCCGACATCCGGTTCCTGATCTCGGGCGACGTCACCGCCCACGAGCGCGGCGCCGCGGAGCGCGCCGTCGGCGAGGCGCTGGCGGAGGCCCACGGCGCCGTCACGTCCGTCCAGGTCACGCTCAGCGTCGTGGCCGACCCCGCCCTGCCCCGCCCCGCGCTGGCCCGCGCCGTCATCGAGCTCGACGGCCGGATCGTGCGCGCCCAGGCGGCCGCCCCGCGGCTCGCCGAGGCCATCGCGCTGCTGCGCGACCGCCTCGCCGTCCGGATGACGACCCTGCGGGTCGGCTGAGTCCGCACCCGCCGACGGCGGCGCCCGTCCTCCGGACGCCGCCGTCCTTCCGCCGCCGTTCTTCCGCCTGCCTCCGCGGCCCCGCCCGCGCTCGCGCGCGCCGGTCAGGCGTCCCGGCGCGCGAACGCGAACGCCCCGGCGCCCAGCATGACCGCGACGTAGGCGACCAGCAGCGCCGCCGCGACGGGTGCGGGCATGCCGTCCTGGCCCTCCGCCGAACCCGGCAGCGGCGCGATCTGGTTCGGGAACCCGGTCGGCAGCAGCAACCAGACCCGGTCGTCCCACGGGGCGGGGAGCAGCCGCACGAGCGGCGGCGCGACGAACATCAGCGCCATCCCGGTCGTGATCGTCGCGGCCGTCGAGCGCAGCAGCGCCGCCAGGCCCAGCGTCATCAGCGTGATCGCCGCCGCCGTCACCGCCACCGCCGCCGCGTTGGCGGCGTGCTCGGCGAGCGGACCGCCGAACCCCGGCATCGGCCGGCCGCCCGCGATCGCCCGGCCCGCCAGCAGCGCCGCCGCGATGCTCACGAGCCCGGCGGCGCCGATCAGCCCGCCCGCCGCCAGCGCCTTGGCGCCCAGCAGCGGCAGCCGGCGCGGGAGGGCGGTGAGGGTCGTGCGGATCATCCCGGTCGCGTACTCCGAGGTCAGCGTGAGCGCGCCGAGCACCACGCCGCAGACCGGGAGCGCCATCGTCAGGAACTGCGTCGGCGGCGCCGCGCCCAGCCGCGCCCGCTCCGCGGCGGAAAGCCCGTCCCAGTACCGCACCGCGTACAGGGACCAGAGCAGGCAGCACAGGAACGCCACCCCGATCACCGCGAGGATCGCCGCCGTCGAACGGACGGTGCGCAGCTTGTACCACTCGGCGGCGATCGCGCCCGCCCCCGTCGCGCCCGCCCCCGTCCCGCCGCTCCGCGCCGCGCCGTCCCGCGCGCCGCGCGGCCTCGCCGTGTCCCGGGCGGCGCCGTCCGTCCCCGTCGCGCTCATCCCGTCACCGCCCCGAACTCGGCGTGATCCGCGGTCAGTTCCATGTACGCCTCCTCCAGCGACGCGCTCTGCGACGCCACCTCGTGCAGCGGGATGCCGTGCGCGGCCGCCCGGTCGCCGATCTCGGCCACGTCCAGGCCCGTCACCGTGAGCGCGCCGCCCCGCGCGGACTCCACACGTCCCCCGGCCGCCGCGAGCACCGCCGTCAGCTCGTCCGGGCGCGGCGAACGCACCCGCACCCCCCGCGCGAACCGGTCCGCCAGCTCCCGCACCGACGTGTCGGCGATCAGCCGGCCGCGGCCGATGACGATCAGCCGGTCGGCGGTCAGCTCCATCTCGCTCATCAGATGGCTGGAGATCAGTACCGTGCGGCCCTCCGCCGCGAGGGACCGCATCAGCTCGCGGATCCAGCGCACGCCGTCCGGGTCCAGGCCGTTCACCGGTTCGTCGAACAGCAGCACCCCCGGATCGCCCAGCAGCGCCGCCGCGACCCCGAGCCGCTGCCGCATGCCCAGCGAGAAGCTCCCGACCCGCTTGCGCGCCACCCCGGCCAGGCCGACCATCTCCAGCACCTCGGCCGCCCGGCGCGGCGCGACGCCGTTGCCGCGCGCCAGCCACCCCAGGTGGTCCACCGCCCGCCGCCCGCCGTGCACGGCGCCCGCGTCCAGCAGCGCGCCCACCTCGAACATCGGCCGCCGCAGCGCCGCGTACCGGCCGCCGTTCACCAGCGCCTCGCCGGACCCGGCCGCGTCCAGGCCCAGCAGCACCCGCATGGTCGTCGACTTCCCCGCGCCGTTCGGCCCGAGGAACCCGGTGACCGCCCCGGGCCGCACCGTGAACGACAGGCGGTCCACCGCCGTCGTCGCGCCGTAGCGCTTGGTCAGCTCACGTACCTCGATCATGCCGCCAACGGTCGTCCCCGGGCGGGCCCGCGCACATCGGAACGCGGTCCGGTCTCCCGCGTCCGACCGTGGTCGTAGCCCGCCCGCACACCTCCGACCCCGGTCCGACGCCCGCCGGGCGGACGCGTCCCCGCGCGGCCCTGGATACCGTTGCGACGTGGACGAACCCGAAGCGCGCGACCCGCTCGCCCCGCGGGTCGCCCGGTCCCGGCTGATCGCCCTCGACGTCGCGGCGGCGCTCCTCTACGTGCTCGTGATGCTCGCCTCCGCGCGGACCGGCGTCCCGGCGGCCGCCGCCGGGCTCCTCGTCGCCGCGTCCGGGCTCCCGCTCGCCGTCCGGCGGATCTGGCCGGTCCCCGTGTTCGCCGTCGTGTCCGCGTCGTCCGCCCTGATGATGCTCCTCGACATGCCGCCGGAGGCCTTCGTCGCCGCGGCCTACGCCCTCTACCCCGTCGCCGTCACCCGGCGCCGGAGCGGCCGGGTGCCCACCGCCCTCATCGGCGTGCCGAGCTGCGTCGTCATCCTCGCCGTCGCCCTCACCGGGCCGCTGGGCCCGCAGGCCGAACGGCTCGGGCTCCTCGCGCTCGCGCTCGCGATGCTCGGCGCGTCCTGGGCGCTCGGCCGCGCCGTCCGCGACCGCCGCGAGCACGCCGCGCGGTTCGCCCGCGAACTCGCCGACCGCGCCGTCGGGGAGGAACGGCTGCGCATCGCCCGGGAGCTGCACGACATCGTCGCCCACAGCATGAGCCTCATCGCCGTGAAGAGCGGCGTCGCCGTGCACGTCGCCGAGGCCCGCCCCGCCGAGGCCGTCGACGCCCTCCGCGTCATCGAGGCCACGAGCCGCGGCACCCTCGCCGAGATGCGCCACCTCCTCGGCGTCCTGCGGGCCGACTCCGGCGGAGACGGCGGTCTCGCGCCGCCCCCGGACCTCTCCGCCCTCGACGGCCTCGCCGAACGGGCGGCCCTGGCGGGAGTCCGCGTCGACCTCGACGTGCGGGCCGGCGACGTGCCCGAGAGCGTCGCGCTCGCGATCTACCGCATCGTCCAGGAGGCCGTCACCAACGTGGTCAAGCACGCCGCGCCCGCCCGCTGCCGCGTCCGCGTCGCCGCCGGGCGCGGGCGCGTCCGCATCGACGTCACCGACGACGGCCCGGGCGTGCGCGTCCTGCCGGGCGGCGGCCCCGGCGAGGGGCACGGCATCATCGGGATGCGCGAACGCGTCATGATGTACGGCGGCGAGTTCGATGCCGCGCCCCGGCCGGAGGGCGGATTCGCCGTCACGGCCCGATTCCCCTACGAAACGTGAGCATCGTGGAAGAACTCCGCGTCCTCGTCGCCGACGACCAGGCCCTGGTCCGCGGCAGCTTCGGCGTTCTCATCGACACCGCGCCCGGATTCCGCTCGGTGGGGGAGGCGGGGACCGGCGCCGAGGCCGTCGAACTCGCCGGGCGCGAACGTCCCGACGTCGTCCTCATGGACGTCCGGATGCCCGAGATGGACGGGCTCGAGGCCACCCGCCGGATCTGCGCCGCGCTCCCGGACGTCCGCGTGCTGATCCTCACCACGTTCGACCTCGACTCCTACGTCTACGGGGCGCTGCGGGCGGGGGCCAGCGGCTTCCTCCTCAAGGACACCCCGCCCGCCGATCTGCTGTCGGCCGTCCGGGTGGTCGCGGAGGGCGAGTCGCTGCTCGCGCCCACGGTGACCCGGCGGCTGATCGCCGAGTTCGTCCGCGGCCCCGGCCCCGTCCGGCCCGCGCCCGCCGGTCTCGGCGCCCTCACCGCCCGCGAACGGGAGGTCCTCACCCTCATCGCCCGCGGCCTGTCGAACACCGAGCTGGCCGAGCACCTGCACCTCAGCCCGGCCACGGTCAAGACCCACGTCGGCCACCTGCTGGCCAAGCTGGACGCCCGCGACCGCGCCCAGCTCGTCATCGCCGCCTACGAGACCGGGCTCGTCCGCCCGGCGGCCGGCTAGAGAGTCCGCAGCACGGGCGCGAGCCGCTCGTACCGGTCGGCGGCCGACGCGAGATCGGGCGCGAGCACCGACACGGCCACGTGATCGGCGCCCGCGTCCAGATGCGCGCGGACGCGCCGGGCGATCGCCTCCCCGTCCCCCCAGGCGAAGCACGCGTCGACGACCTCGTCGGAGCCGCCGTCCACGAGCGCCGCCTCCGCGTGGCCCAGCTCCCTGAGCGCGCGGACATAGGGCGATCCGGGAAGGGACAGCAGCCCGGTGCTCCGCGCGGTCTCCCGCGCCGCCGCCGGAGCCGTCTCGAGGATCGCCGGCTGCAGCACCGCCACCAGCTTCCCCGCGCCGAGCCGCTCGCGGGTGCGGCGGGTGTGCTCGGCCGGCATCGCCGCGGGCAGCGCCCCGTCGGCGCGCTCCCGGGCCAGCTCCTGCATCCTCGGGCCGAGCGCGGCGAGCAGCCGGGGGAAGGGGACCTCCGGCGCGGGGGCCGCCTCGACGGCGGCGTCCATCCCGTCCAGGTACTCGCGCATCCGGGCCAGCGGGCTCGTCCACTTCTGCCCGCTCTGCTCGACCATCCCGGGGATGCCGACGCCCACGCCGAGCGCGAGCCGCCCCGGGTAAGCGTCCGCGAGGACGGACGCGGCGCCCTGCATGACGGCGGGATGCCGCGCCCAGAGGCTCGCGACCGACGAGCCGAGCACGACCCGTTCGGTGGCCGCGAGCATCACGCCGAGCTGCGTGAACACCTCCCGGCCCCCGATGGCCTCGTTCACCCAGATCGCCCCGTAGCCCGCGTCCTCCAGCCGCCGCGCCGCCCGCCGCCACTCGCCGGCCGGTGCGATCGGCGTCATGAGCACCGCGCCGATCCGTCCCAGTCGCCGCCCGGCCTCGTCCACCGTCGTCGTCATGACTCTCCCGTAGAATCGGAACGTACCACCCGGTTAGCACCGTACCGGAACGATCGCCCCGGTTGTCAATGGAAGGGAGCGGCCCGTGCCGACCGATCGACCGCCCATGCGCGCGGACGCCCGCCGCAACCGGGAACGCGTCATGCGGGCCGCTCTGGAGGCGTTCGCCGCGGACGGGAGGCTCGTCCCGCTCGACGAGATCGCCCGCCGGGCGGGCGTCGGCGCGGGAACCGTCTACCGCAACTTCGCCACCAAGGAGGCCCTGTTCGAGGCCGTGGTGTCGGACCGTGTCCGAGCCATGGTGGACGAGGCGAGGGCGCTCGGCGCGGCGGACGACCCCGGTGCGGCGTTCTACGACTTCCTCGCCCGGGTCGTCGAGGCCGCGATGGTCAACCACGCGCTCTGCGAGGCCCTCATGGAACAGGGGGCGGGGGCGTTGGAGGGGGAGTGCATGGACGCGGCGTTCACCGACGCTCTGGACGTGCTGCTCCGCCGGGCGATCGAGGCCGGGGACGTCCGGGGCGACGTGGACGTCCACGAGGTGCGGACGCTGATGAACGGCTGCATGGCCATGGAACGTTTCCGGCGCGCCGCCGTGCCGCCGCGCCGCATCACCGCGCTGGCGCTGGACGCCCTGCGCCCCCGACAGGACGTAACGAAACAGGGTAACGAAACCGAGGTGTCACGAAAGGACGGTGCTTGTGAGATCTGCGACCGTCCCCTGAACACCTCGCGAACCGGCCGTCCGGCGCGCTACTGCGGCCCGGCCTGCCGCCAGAAGGCGCACCGCCGCCGCACCCGCGCCTGAGCCTCAGGACGCCGCGCGGACCAGGCTCGCCGCCAGCTCCCGCGGACGCGCGAGCGCCACCAGGTGCCCGCCGGGCAGGTCCTCGACGGGAATCCCCAGCCGGTCCCGGACGAGTCGCCGCTGCCACTCGAGCGGGAACAGGCGGTCGTCCCGTCCCTGCAGGAACACGGTCGGCGTATCGGGCCACGCGCTCAGGGGCCACGGCTCCTCGAACGGCGCCGACGACTGCCGCGGCTCCTCCCGCATCGCCTCCGCGGCCACGTCCGGCGGGACGTCATGGAAGAAGATCTCCATCGGGTCCAGCTCCTCCGACGGCGTCCGTCCCTGCCGCACCGCCAGCTCGGCCGCCGCCCGCGGCTGCCCCGTGTTCCCCCACCATTCGGCGCCCGTCTCCCCGGGCGCCGGCACCATGGCGTTGACCAGTACCAGTCGCTCCACAGGCACCCGTGCGCACACGAGCGGCGCCGTCAGCCCGCCCATCGACTGCGCGACCAGGACCACGCCCGTTCTGCCGCCGATCGCGGACACCACCGTGTCGGCGTACTCCCGCAGCCCAGCGGCATCGTCGTCCGCCGGCAGGTCCACGGCCACGACGTCATGCCCCCGCAACTCCGGCGGCAGCCGATGCCAGTACCAGGCACGCCCACCGGCCCCGGGAATCAGAACGAACGTCGCCACGGTCACCGCCCCCGCATGGAAACAGGCTTCGGCGAGCAGGCTACCCGTGCCCCGGCCCGCGACTCCGGCGGATAGAACGCGTTGACCCCGGACCGCCGAACGGCCAATATCACCGGCGAGCCGCGACGACGCACTCTGAGGCACGATGAAGGCATGACATGACCGTTCCGCTCCGGCAGATCCGCGCCGAACACGATCGTGACTCGATCACCGTTTACCAGGCCTACCGGCCGGAGATCGGCGTTCCGGCCGTCCGGAACGGCACGTTCGTCGAACCCTTCTCGCGGAACCGGATGACCTGGATCAAGCCGTCCTTTCTCTGGCTGATGGCCCGCAGCAACTGGGCCCGCAAGCCCGGCCAGGAGATGGTCCTCGCGGTACGGATATCCCGCGCCGGCTGGGAAGAGGCTCTCGCACTGGCCGTCCCCACCCACGCGGATCGCCGTGTCTTCCGTGATTCGGACGAATGGCGCCGGAGTTTCGCGAAAGCCGCCGTCCACGTCCAATGGGACCCGGAACGGTCGTTGCGCGGGCGAAAACTCGAACACCGCAGCATCCAGGTGGGGCTGAGCCGCCACGTGATCGACCGCTATGTGGACTCCTGGATCCTCGGAATCGAAGACCGCACGCTGCTCGTCCGCCGAATCCACCGACTGCTCCAGGACGGAAGAACATCGGAGGCGAGCAGACTCCTCCCTCGGGAACGCCCCTACCCCCTGGACCCGGAGTCGGCAAGACGCGTAGGCGCAACCTGAACCACGAACGCGACCATGAAACCGCCCGGACGGCCAGCAGGGAACACCGAAGGACACCCCCCAAGACGTCCGTGTCGGCGACCGATCCAGCGGCCCCCGCCCTCGGCACTCCCCGCGCCACTGCTTCCCCCGCGTCTGTCGCGCCGGCGTATGTCGCACGGGCGTATCCCGTGCCGAGGTGTTCCAGGTTGACGTGTCCCGTGCCACGTTGCTCGTATCCTGGCCAAGGTCGGCGCCCACGACCGGGCACGGCGAGTGCCCGCGCGCGGTGATGCGGCTGTCGTCCTCGCTGCGGGTGTAGTGCGGCTTGGCGATGTCGTGCATCAGGGCGGCCGCGAACAGCCGCACCCGCTCGTCCGCCGGGCGCCCCACGAACTCTCCGCCTACACCACCGCCGGTGAACCCGTCACCATGCAGGACCTCGCCGGGGACGCGAGCTCACTCGGTCGCGGAATACCGGGTCTGACAGCCGCTGGTGCGGGAGGCGTGGACGGTCCGAGATACGCCCGTGCGCGGCTGACGTGGGTCTTGGCGGTGGCGGGCGGCAGCACCAGCCGCCCGGCGATCTCCTCGTTGGACAATCGTGCAAGGGCGGCGCCTCTCCTGCTGGGATGTCTTTCCTACAGGGGTGCCTCTCCTGCACGGGTGCCTCTCCTGCGGCGGGCCTTGAGGATCGGCGTTCCGTGTGGGGAACGCTGTCCGTGCGTGTCCGCTCAGCCGTTCTCGGGCGCCGGGAGACGGAGGACGATTCCGCGGTTGAAGCCGCCGCGTTCGGCGGCCTTGGCCGCGCGGCGGTGCTCCAGGTCGGCGGGCGTGAGTCCGTGGACGGCGGCGAGGGCGTGCAGGACCTCCAGGACGTCGGCGAGCTCGTCGGGATCCGCGTCGGTCGTGTACTCGGTCACCTCCTCGATGAGTTTGGCGCGCAGCAGGGTCGCGTGTTCCTCCCGCGCGGCGATCCGGGTCGTGGGGGTCCGGCCGGAGCGGAGGACGATCTCCGGGATGCGGTCGCGGACCAGCTTCTCGGGCCCGGCGCCGCCGGTCTGGCGGCGATCGAGCGCCTGGATCCACTGGACCGCGACCGCGGCCGTCTGCACGAGTTCCTTGCGCAGCCGGGCGGGATCGGACTTGGCGAGGCCTGCGCAGAACTTCCCTTCGAGGATGTGCCGCCAGGCCGGTCCTCCGGACGCCGCGGCGTCCGCGCAGGCACGCTCGGAGGGACCGGTGTGCTCAGACGCCCGACCGCTGCCGTCCGGGAAGTCGTGGACGCCCCGGTCGCGGTTCTGGGCCGCACTTTCTGCGGCGACGTCCGCCAGCACCTTCTGCAGAGACTCGTCCATGACAGGTGACGTTAGCCGCCGGGCGAGGACGTGGCCGGTGTTCGGTCGGGGTCGCGGCTCAGCACCCGGTGGAGGGCCGAGGGCAGCTCGTCCCACAGCCAGTCGTTCAAGGTGCCGGGAAAGTCCGCGGGCGCCTCGATGGCCAGCCGTCCGGGGCCCGCCTCGACCAGCCGCACGGGGACGGGGCCGTCGTCCCACATCGGCCGGCGGGCGCCCCAGAACTCGGCGAAGTCAGTGCCGGTCAGCGCCGGCTCGGAGGTCACCGTGTGGCGGCCCGGGTGCCGGCCGAGGGGGAGCAGCCGCTGCGCGGTCGCGCGCAGGACGTTGAGCGCGGCCACGTCCTGCGTGCAGGCCACGCCGGTGATCTCGAGCTCCGGGATCCCGAAGCGGCGCAACCCGCGGGACCGTAGGCGGACGCAGGTGCAGCCCTCGGCGTCGCCGGGCTCCGCTTCGCAGCGTCCACCGTCCCGGTAGGGCGTGAGGGACGCGCCGAGCCAGCCGTCGGCCAGGACGAAACCGCCGGGGCGCGATGCGGGCAGGACCTGGTCGGTGTCGAGGTCGACGGGGACGCCGCAGACCTCCTCGGCGATCGCCAGGGCCGTGGCGCGGACGATGTGCGGCGCCGTCGGGAGTTCGTCGACCGGGATGACGGACGTGACGCCGATGTGCCGGTCGGCCCGTGCGATCGCCTCGGCGTCGGCGGCGTCGGCGCCGATCGCCCGGTGCGGGCTCCACGGCGCCGAGTCGGCCGGATGGACCGTGACCATCAGGCCGGGCGTGCCGAGCCGTTCGGCCGCCGCCTCCGCGTACGGCCCGGGCAGGGCACGGCGGATCACGGCGGTGATGTCGCCGGGGACCCGGTCCGCGGCGACGACGAACCGCGCGGTCGTCTCCTCGGGGACGGTGATCGTCACTGGCATGGCTGCCTCCTCGCGCTCGGCCGGTACGGAACCCAGCCTCGGCGGGCGCCGGGAGGCATGTGACTAGAACGAGATTCTGTGGATAAAGCCGGACGGCGGCGGGCGGGCCGGGCCCGTCCACCGCCGTCCGGCGTGCGCCTCAGCGGGCGGACACGTCCACGTAGTGACGCTCGCCCGGGCCGACGTAGACCTGGCGCGGGCGGCCGATCTTGGTGGCGGGGTCGTTGAGCATCTCGCGCCACTGCGCGATCCAGCCGGGCAGCCGGCCGAGCGCGAACAGGACCGTGAAGGCGTTCGTGGGGAACCCCATCGCCTTGTAGATGACGCCGGTGTAGAAGTCGACGTTCGGGTAGAGCTTCCGCTCGACGAAGTAGTCGTCGCTCAGCGCGACCTCTTCCAGGCGCATGGCGAGGTCGAGCAGCGGGTCGGACTTGCCGAGCGCGTCCAGGACCTTGCTCGTGGCCTTCTTGACCACTGCGGCGCGCGGGTCGTAGTTGCGGTAGACGCGGTGCCCGAAGCCCATCAGCTTGACGCCGGGCTCCTTGTCCTTGACCCGGCGGACGAACGTGTCGATGTCGTCGCCGTCCTGGTGGATCCGCTCCAGCATCTCCAGAACCGCCTGGTTGGCGCCCCCGTGCAGAGGGCCGAACAGGGCGTCGACGCCCGCGGAGACCGACGAGAACAGGTTCGCCTGGCTGGAGCCGACGAGCCGCACGGTGGAGGTGGAGCAGTTCTGCTCGTGGTCGGCGTGCAGGATGAACAGCATGTCCAGGACCCGGACGATCTCCGGGTCGACCTCGTACGGCTGCGTGGGCAGGCCGAACGTCATGCGCAGGAAGTTCTCGACGTACCCGAGGCTGTTGTCCGGGTACAGCAGGGGCTGCCCGTTGGACGTCTTGTACGCGTAAGCCGCGATCGTCGGGAGCTTGGCGATCAGCCGGATGCTGGACTGGTCGACCTGCTGCGGGTCGAAGGGGTCGAGGCTGTCCTGGTAGAACGTCGACAGCGCGCTCACCGCGGACGAGAGCACCGCCATCGGGTGCGCGCGCCGCGGGAACGCGGAGAAGAACGCGCGGAACTTCTCGTCGAGCAGGGTGTGGTTGCGGACGCTGTCGGTGAACGCGGCGAGCTGGTCGCCGGTCGGCAGCTCCCCGTAGATCAGCAGGTAGGCCACCTCGAGGAAGGACGACTTCTCGGCCAGCTCCTCGATCGGGTACCCGCGGTAGCGCAGGATGCCCGCCTCGCCGTCGATATAGGTGATCGCCGACGTGGTGGACGCGGTGTTGGTGAAACCGGGATCAAGGGTGACGTGCCCGGTGTCCTTGAGCAGGGTGTTCACCCCCAGGCCGGAGGGGCCCTCGGTCGCCTCGGTCACCTCGAGGGGCATCCGGCCGCCCGCGTGGTTGAGCTCGAAATCCGACATACTCGCTCGCTCCCAACTGCGTCCACACCTGCGTAGACGTTCCGTTCTTCATCGTATCCAGGTGATCACATGGGCCGATTCGGGCCCGGTGCGTCGGCGGACGGTCCGGCGGGTGCCCACGCGGGGCCGTGGGCGCCCGTGCGGCGGCCGGGCCGCCCACGCGCGCCCGCGGGGAGACCGAGGCCGCCGCGAGCGGCGACCGCATCCTCGATCTCCGTGAAACGGGCGACTTGCCCCGAGAACGCCTGGTCTGGCTGGCCGTCGAGGAGTATCGCATCGTGCGCAGCGATCGGCGTAGTTTGGCCCTCCTCGCGGCACGCCATCCGTATCCGCCCTCCGGCGGCCTTGTCCCGGAGCCCGCGCAGGCCGGGGCACGCGCTCCGCCCGCCGGACGACCTCGCCGCGGCGCTCCACGAGAGTGAGAAGAATCTCAACGGCCCGAACCCCCTTCCGGTCACCCGGCACGCAGGCCGATCTGGGGCTGGGCGACCGCCGGGCCCAAGACCGCGCGCACGCCATCGCCCGCGCGGGAAGCGTTCGCCGAAGGGCTCCGCCCCTAGGGGGACGGCTCACGGAGCGTGGGCAGCTCGGCCGTGACCTCCCGGAGCGTCACATCGTTCGCGCCGATCAGCTGTTCGACCCCCGAGGGCAGCCACTCCACGCCGTAGTGCGCGTCCAGGAGTGTGGAGAAAGCGGTGAGGACCTGGTCCGGTGACGGGCGGTCCTCCGGCATCTTGCTGAGGCAGCGCGTCACCACGCCCCACATCGGTTCGGGCAGTCTGCTCAGGTCGGGCACGCCGTGCACGATCCGCCCGCGGACCTTGCGCCCGGTGCCGAAGGGCGCCGAGCCCGTCACCGCGAAGACGAGCGTCGACCCCAGCGCGAACACGTCGCTGCGCGGCGTCACCGGCTCGCCGAGCGCCTGTTCGGGGGACATGTACGCGGGCGTCCCCATGATCTCCGTGCGCGAGAGCGGGACGGCCCCCAGCGGCCGCGCGATGCCGAAGTCGATCACGCGGGGGCCGTCCGACGCCAGCAGCACGTTGGACGGCTTGAGGTCGCGGTGCACGATCCCCGCGTCGTGGATCGCGATCAGAGCCTCCGCGAGCCCCGCCCCGAGCCGGCACGCGGCCTGCTCCGGCAACGGCCCCTTCTCCAGCACCGCCTTCGCGAGGCTCACACCGCGGATGTACTGCGTCGCGAGCCACGGCCGGTCGGCGTCGGGGTCCGCGTCGACGACGGGTGCGGTGTAGAAGCCGCTGACCGATCGCGCCGACGTGACCTCCCGCCGGAACCGCGCACGCCATTTCGGGTCGCCCAGCAGCTCCTCCCGGATGACCTTCACGGCGACCGCCCGGCGGCTCTGCGACGTCGCGAGGAATACCTCGCCCATCCCGCCCGAGCCGAGCCGCGCGACGACGCGGTAGGGGCCGATCATCTCTGGGGGTGCTGGCTGCATCGACACGATTCCGATCTTGGTGGGCGCGCTTCATCGTGCCATGAACCGGCGGACGCCCCGCCCGCGCGCCGATCAGGTCCAGGGGAGGGCGCTCCGGTCGGCCCAGTAGCGCTCCGGCGGGACGCTCAAGCCCGCGAGCACGTCCAGTTCGGCTTCGTCCAGGGAGACGCCCGTCGCCCTCAGGTTGGCCTCGAGCTGCGCGGGGCTGACCGCGCCGACCAGGACCGTGCCCGCCCAGGGACGGCTCAGCGCCGCCGCGATGGCGAGGGCGTCCGGCTCCACGCGGTTCTCGAAGGCGACCGTCCGCGCGGCGAAGGGCGGTCGCAGCGCGAGCTTCCCGTTCGCCATCACCTCCTTGAGGATCACGTGCAGCCCCTCCGCGTGGGCCTCGCGCAGCGCGTCCTCCGCCGAGGTCTCCAGGATGTTCCACGTCGACTGGACCGTGCTGAAGAGGCGTTGCCCGGACACCTCCAGGGCCATGGCACGGCGGATGGTCTCGCCCTGCCGCGGCCCAGACGTGGAGAAGCCCACGCGGATCCCGTCGGAGGCGGCCTCCGCAATGGCGGCTTGGAGCCGGGCGTCCTTGAAGAGGGGGCTGTCCATGGTGAGCGAATGCACCTGGTAGACCGACAGGTGGTCGTCCAGGAGTTCACGTGTCTCCGCGTATTGCGACCGGTACCGCTGGAGGCTGTGCTCCTTGCGCTCGTGCACCGGCGCATCGACGTCCCAGTCGCCGACGTACGCGTAGCCCCATTTGCTCGACACGGTGACGTTCCGGGGCGCCCGGTCGGCGAGCCACCCGCCGAGGAACTCCTCGGCCCTGCCGTACGACCTCGCCGCGTCGATCCAGCGGATGCCCGCCGCGTACGCCGCGTCCAGAAGTTCCCAGGTGGCCCGGCGCAGGTCGTCGACGCCACGGCGCAACGGCAGTTCCTCCGCCCTGCCCACGTTGATGTACGCCGGCCGGCCCACCGCGGCCAGCCCGATTCCCAGCCGTCTCGTCGAGTTCATGCCCTTACCTTTGCATGCTCTAGGCCCTTCCCAGCCACGCGGGGCAATGAAATGACCACCAATTACCGAAATGGGAGAAACGTTCTTTCGGAGTTATCCACAGATGCTTGTTCCGTGCGCGGCCTCCGGTCATGCGGGCGAAGGTGGGCAGCGACGACTTCACGACGAAAGGCCCGCCATGCCCGCCCATTACGGCACCCACCAGTTCGCCCGGTACCTCGGGATCTCCCGCTGGCAGATGCGCGTCGGGAGGGAGCACGGCCTCCTCCCCGAACCCGACCTGGACGGCGAACGCTGGTCGTCCGGACTCGCCGAGAAATGCAAGGACCACGGTGAACGCATCGTCGCCGCCTTCGGCGCGGAGCCGCCGATCGGGTCCACCCGCGCGGCCGCCCGCCTCGCCGCCCGAGTCCGCCTCGACGTGGAACGCCGCGACGTCGAGGTCCTCGCGGCCCGCGGCGACCTGGCCGTCATCAGCAGCTTCCGCGGCCACCCCGTCTACCTCCTCCGCGACCTCGACGCACTCGACGCCGCGGCCGTCCGGGACGTGGTCGCTGCCCGCAAAGGTCCCCTTCTCGACAGCGTCGACGCCGGCGGCGCCGCGACCCTCCTCGACTGGCCCCGCAAGACCTTCGACCGGGTGGCCGAGGAACGCGGTCTCGAACGCGACCGGCTGGGCCGCTTCGCCCTCCGCGACGTGCGGGCCCTCGCCGACGACGCCGAACTCGCCCGCCGGGTCCGCGCCGAGAAACGCGACCTGGCCCTGGCGAGGTCCCGCAGTGCCGAGGCCCGCATCGAGGACGCCGCCCGCACCTGGCTCGCGCGCTGCACCGCCTACCTCGACCGCGCCGGCGAGGAGCCACCCGACACGGCGGTGCTCCGGCGAGCGCTGCGCGCCCTCCGGAAGGCCAGAGCCGAAACCGACGAGCCGTTCCCGGACCCCTGACCCCCCGGGTCCGCGCGACTACCGCCCCGGCCCTCCGATGCGGCGACGCCCACCCCAGCCGTGCCACCGGTCCGCCTCGCGGCGCCGGGACGTACCGTCCGGCGGCCGGTACAGCGGGAGCCCTGCCATCTCCGGAAGCCTCCGTCGCGTCGTCCGCGAGTCACCGTGCCGGCGGCGTCCGTCCGATGCGTCGACGTCAGGCGCGCCGGGCGGCGGACCGGCGGGAGGGGCGGCGGCGAACGGGAGGGGGCGTGGCGGCGGCGTAGAGGAGCTCGTTGGCCTGCGCCTTGGACATCGTCGGCAGGCGGGCGGGCAGGACCGTCTCGGCCGGGGGGGCGGTCACCAGGCCGCCGGCGGCGACGGTCGCCCGGTCGCCGGTCCAGGGGCCCAGGAGGATCGCCGACACCCCGCCTCGGTGGACGTCCAGGAGAGCGTGAATACGGTCGGTCTCGCCGGCGCAGTCGGCGATGAGGAGCAGCCGGGGCCCGGGGGCCTTCGCGGTGTTCCGGCGGATCGCCAGCTCGGTTTCGAGATAGGCCAGGGCGGCGTCGAGGTTCCCGGGGATGAACAGTTCGGCGATGTCGTCGTCGAGGAATTCGTCCTCGTCGAGGCCGAACATCCGGGTGACGTCCGGGCGGGGGATCACGACCAGGGACGGGGGTCGCGTTCCGAGCGCCGCGAGGGCCATCACCCGGGCCGTGGCCAGGGCTCCGGGGCCGGCGAGCCCGACGGCGCCGATGGCGAACGGGTCGAGCGGGGGGCTGTAGGGGACGACCGTGCGGGGAGACGGCTCGGGCCGTTGGGGAGCGGCGGCGCGGCGCCGCAGCGGGTAGCAGATGGCCGCCGCGACGATGGGGAACAGCGAAAGGAGCAGGGCCGTGGCCACCGCGGTGGTGCCGGCTTCGGAACGGGCGGCCGGGGGAGGCGAATGCCGGTCGGGGCGGGGTGTCGACGCCTGGGGGTCGGCGAGGTGCTCGCCAGGCATGGCGTTCATCGCGGCGAGGGGATCGGGGGTGCCCGGCTGGTGGCGGAACGCCGCCCGGTCGTATCCGGGTGTCGGCGGCTGTGCCGGGCCGGGGCGTTCCCGTTGTGCGGTGCGTGCCGTGGCGACGAGGCCGGTCCGGTGAGGGCGGGCCGGTTCCTCCGCGGGTCGGGGTGTCGGCGGGCCGGACGAGTTGTCACCGGGTGTGCTCGCCGCGTTGGCGTGAGCTGAGGGGAGCTCGGTCGGGGAGCCGGGCTGCCCGGGGCCGCCGTGGTCGCGAGGCCGGCTCGGGCGTTGAGGGGCGCCGGCGGGCGGCCGGGGGCGGACCGGGAGCCGGTCGCCCCGGTGGTCGTCCTCGTGGACGCCGGTGAACGCCACGCGGTCGACGGCGGGCACCTGGCGGCGCGGCCGGGGCTCGCCCGGGGCCGTCGCCTCCGTCGTCGCGGGGGCGCCGATGGAGATGACGCCGGCCGCCGCCGTGCAGCCCAGCGCTCCGCATGCGGAGCGGCACAGCCCGCCGAGCACGGCTGCGAGTCTGAGGTCTGCCACGAAACGGTTCATGTTCGCCCCGGGGGATCGCCTTGGTCGCCGTCGGGACCCGATCGTAGCCATGGCGACTACGGAGCGTTGACTTTTGGTCACATTAAGGCTGTGGGGGTGAAGATCTTTTTTCGTGCGCCCCGGGGCGCTGCCTGGTGATATCGCGTATTTTGCGCGCCCGGTCCGCGTGGCCGTGCGGTGCTCCCACGGTGCGTGGGAGCCACACATGTCGAACCGTCGGGTCAGGCGGCCGTGGGCAGCGACGGGTCGGCGGGCGAGCTGATCACATCGTAGAGACCCAGCGGGATCTGGTCGCCCCAGAGCCAGTCGTTGACGGTGCCCTCGAAGTCCGCGGGCGGACCGACGGTCAGCAGGCGCGGGGTGAGCGGGGCCAGGGCGACCTGGAACGGGCTCGGGGTCGTGAGGCGGACCCGGCGGCCGGAGCCCCAGAAGTCGCCGAAGTCCGCCTCGGTGAGGTGGACGTCCCGGTCGACCGTCCGCGAGCGGTCGGCGGGACCGGTGGCGAGCCAGGACCAGTGGTCGGTCAGGAGCCGGCGGGCGGTGCTGCGCAGGACGTTCAGCGCGGCGAGGTCGTGCGGGCACGCCACGCCGGTGATCTGCAGTTCGGGCAGTCCGAACCGGCGGAGGCCGCGAGTGCGGAGGCCGACGCACGCGCAGCCGTTGACGCCCTCCGGGTCCCGCTCGGGGTCGGGCGCGGTGCACCGGCCGTTCGCGCGGAAGGGCGGCAGGGCGTCGCCGAGCCACCGGTCGGCGAGGACGAAGCGCGGCCGTTCGGCGCCGGGGACGAGGACGTGGCCGGTGACCAGGTCGGCGGCGACGCCGCCGAGGGCCTCGGCGAGGGCGCGGGCGGCGGCCCGCGCGACCTGGACCGCCCGGGGCTGGTCGGTGATCGGCGCGGCGGCCGTGACGAGGGCGAACTCCTCGGCGTCGTGGAAGGCCCACTCGGCCCGCCGGTCCTCGGGACGGACGGCCCGGACGCGCAGCGGGTCCCAGCGCATCTCGGTCACGTGGTCGCGGGCGAGGTCGAGGGCGGGTGAGCCGACGCGACCGGCGATGTGCGCGTCGTACGGGCCGGTGGGCGTACGCAGCAGGAGGTTCGCGAGGTCGTGCGGGACGTGGTCGGCGGCGACGGCGAACCGGGACACGGTGGTCGCGGGGACGGGCAACGCGATGGCGGCCATGCGGCACTCCTTCCGTGGGGACGGGGAAAGCATCCGCCGCCGTGGCGGGCCCGCGCGACCGAACCGCGTCCTGTGGATAACGGGGAGTCGAGATCAGGTCACGACACGCCGTTCACCATGGAAAAGACCAGCTTCGGCCGAATTCGTGGCGATTCGTGCGGCATCGCGGGCGTAATTGGGGGGAATGTGTACGTTGGGTAGATCAACACTGCTGTGAGCTGCGGGGACGGACCCGCCGCCCAGCCGTCGAACAGGAGGTCCCCGTGACCCGAACGCTGTCGAGGGGCACCCGAGTCACCGGTGCCGAACGCACGCAGCTGGCCAAGGAGCTCGCTCCGCGGTACGCGGCCGGCGAGAGCATCCGGGACCTGGCGGCCGAGACGGGCCGGTCGTACGGGTTCATCTACAACGTCCTGAAGGAGGCGGGAGTCCCGCTGCGCGGCCGCGGCGGCAACACCCGGCGCAAGAAGGGCTGAACCGCTCCCTGCCGTGACCGATCCCGACGAACAGAGGCGAGCACATGAACGGACGTCCCCCTCGCCCCCCGGGGGGACCCCGTGCGCAGCGGGGCCGCGCCCTACGTGCGGCGACGCGCCCCGGCGACCTCGGAGCGGCCGTTGAGGCTCGCGAGGTCCGCGGCCGCCCGCCCGGCCGCCCAGCCCTCGAGGTTGGACACCGAACCCGCCCGTCCCATGGCCAGGTTCGGGAACAGCGACTCCACGGCCCGGTCGACGGCCGCGCCGCGCGCCGCCAGCACCGGAAGGGGATCCCTCCCGGCGGCGCCCCGTTCGGCCGCGACCCGTTCCGCCGCGCCGTCCACGGCGCCCCGCAGCCGTTCCCCGATCCGCGCCGCGTAGGCGTTGAGGAACGCGTGCCGGAACGATCGCGTCCTTGAGCGCCCCCGCGCGTCCCGACGCGGGCCCGCCTGCACCATCGCCGACGTCGCCTGCACCAGCAGGGACGTGAACAGCATCTCCACCGCCGCCAGGTCGGCGGGGAAGCCCAGCACGGTGGAGAACCCGAGTTCGCGGTGCCAGACCGCCCGGCAGTGATTGGCGTCCGCCACCACGGTCAGCAGGACGGCCTTGGGCGCGTCGTACGGGTTGTCGACGGGCACGCGGCATCCCGCGGGCCCCGCCACGTCGTCCGACTCGGCGTCCAGGAGCGCGTGGTCGATGCTGTGGCGGGCGATGAGCTCTTGGGCGCGCGCGCTGAGCGCCTCGGCCTCTTCGGGGAACTCCGTCGACTCGGCCTTCGCGAGCAGGGCCCGCACCCGTCCGAGCGTCCGCTGGTCGACGTCGCGCGCGCGGTGCCGGGGGACGTCGCGGGGCGCGGCCCCCGGCGGCGGCCCGATCCTCGCGAGCCGGGGCAGGCCCTCCAGGAGATGGACGAGTTCGGCGGCGCACCCCACGAAGGTCGCGCGGTCGGCGCCCTCGCGGGCGCACCAGGCGTCCGCGTGGTCCGCGTCGTCGCCCCACCAGACCCGGGCGTCGAGGTCGGCGAGCTGCTGCCGCCAGCGCTCGTCCACGGTCGCGGCGGAGTAGGCGCGCATCTCCGCGGCGACCGCGTCGGCCGCGAGCCGCGCGTGCCGGGCGGAGCGGCGGCGCGTCGTGTAGCGGACGACGTCGGCGGGCTGCCAGCCGCGCTCCCAGGCGGTGGTGACGGCCCGCCGCAGCCGCCCGGCGAGGCGGCGGTCCACCTCGCGGGCGCCCGCGTGCGCGGCGAGCGCGGCCGTCCGCTCCCGGAACGCGTCGCCGTCGCCGTGCGCCAGCGCGGTCAGCGCGGCGTCGATCAGCTCCGCGGTCCCGCCGTCCCGTGGCGGTCGCCACGTCTCGCGCACCGGCCGCTCCCGTCTCATGAGGCTGCTCCGTCCAGGACAGGAGGCATACTGCCACGTCCCCGCCCGGCCCTGGACGAGGACGCGTCGACGCGCGCCGTGGCGTCGGTGGTGAGCAGCGCCCCGGCTTGTCCGCTGGGGGAGTCGGTGTGTGCGCCGAGGGTTCGGGTGCTGTTGGGCGGTGCGGTCCCGTTTGTGCGGCGGGATGGGGTGGCGCTGGATGCGGGGCCGGTGGCGTCGGTGGCCGGCGGCGGCGAGCAGCGCCCCGGCTTTCCGCTGGGGGAGTCGGTGTGTGCGCCTCGCCGAGCCGCGGCGCCCGGCCGGCGAGCCGCTCATCCCGGCCGAAGCCGTCCTGGACGGTGCGGGCGCAGCGCGGGGACGCAGCCGGTGAGCTGCGCGGCCTGCACGGCCGCGGGGGTCAGTGGCCGTCGGAGGCGGGGTGGGGGTCCCGCATCTCCTCGACGACGACGCTCTTGTAGGCCCGGGAGGTGTCGGGGACGTAGCTCAGGCGCGCGAGGGCCCTGCCGGCGTCGTCGCGGATCTCGAAGTGGTAGTGCTCCGGGGTGTCGCCCACGTGCGCGACGGCCTGGTCGTGCCGGAGCCGGCACATGGTGTCGACCTTCTCGAGAGCCACCTCCAGGGTCCCCGCATCGCTGATGAGCCGGGCCGGCTCGCTCGTCTCCCAGATCTCGAACATGATCGCGTCCTGTCGGCGGAGTGGCGGAAGGAACGGGCGGGTCATTCCAGACGTCGGTGACAGCTTGCGCCGAAATGGTGGATCTTTCAATCAGTACAGATCTCAGATCCATCACTATTCGGAGCCGGACGCCCCCGTAGCGTCATCCGACGGTGACGACGGTCTCCTTCGCCGCCGGTTCGGCGAACCGCAGCAACGCCTCGCCTTCGACGGCCAGTGCGTCGGCGGCCTCCGGCGGCAGCGGCTCGAACGGGCGCAGCCGCAGGGTGGCGACCCGGCGCTTGTATTCGGTCTCCCAGACGCCGCGCGCGAACCCGTCCCACAGGAACACGGCGCGCACGCGGAGGTTCTTCGTGGTCAGGTGCGGGCGGTGCGCGTCGGCGATGATCCTGCGCCGGTCGGCGTGCGCCAGGACGAGCGAGTCGAACTCGGGGAGAAGACGTGCGGGGGCCGGGACGTCCGGGCCCGGCCGCGGGGCGTCGGGAAGGTCGAACAGCTCGCGGCCCGCGTCGTCGGCGAAGACGCGCAGCCGCGGCCGCAGTCGGTCGAACACCTCGCCGAGCGCGGACAGCCCCGACCAGGTCTGCGCGTCGGCGGCCGACGCGGGCCCGAACGCCGCCAGGTAGCGCAGCATGAGCGCGTCCACGGCCGGTTCCGCGTCGGGTGCCGCGCCGAGCCAGGAGTCGGCGAGCGCGAATCCGGACGCGCGCGGGAAGCCCCACCGGTCGTCCGTCGGCACCATGACCAGTGGGACGCACATCCGGACGGCGTAGCCCAGCGCGCGTTCGTTGACGTCCGGGAATTCCTCCTGCAGCAGTGCGCGGATCTCGTTGAACGTCCGCGGCCGCTCCCGGAGCAGCCTGCGCGCGGCACCGGCGGTCGCCTCGGTGTCGAGGCCCTGGGCGCGGGTTCCGAGGACGCGCAGGGCACCGTCCAGCACGGGCTGGAGCGTCGCGCGGAAGGCGGTGTAGTCGGGCGCCGTCATCAGGTGGAGCGTCGCGCGCATCGCGGTCGCCCGGACGAGCGAGCGGTCGTGCAGCGCCGCGTGGAGTTCGGACGCCTCGAAGCCGTCGAGGCGGGACCAGAGGCCGAGGAAGGGCGGCTTGGGTTCCTGTGCCTGCATGCCGAGCAGCCTGCCGACGGCCTCGGCGACGGGCGTCCGTTCGCGCGCCAGCAGGAACTGCCGGGCCAGGGTGGCCCGGTTGAGGTCGCGGATGCCGAGGATCGTCGTCACCGCGCCGAGACTACTCGCGGCCGCCGGTCCCGGCGGGGCCCGCGACGACCGCGCGCAGCGCCGCCCGGACGCGCCGCCGCAGCCACGCGTGGGCGGGATCGGCATCGTAGCGGGCGTGCCACGCCAGAGACAGGACGAGCGGCGGCAGCGCCAGCGGGATCGGTACCCAGGCGAGCCCGAGGCCTTCCACGAGGGGCCGGTGCAGACGCTCGGCGGCGAAGCCCACGAGGTCGCTCCCCCGGACGACGAGCAGCGACGCCGCGACCGTCGGGACGGTCGCCGCCGTGCGCCGCGCGAGCCCGGCCTCCGCGAGGCGCTCGTCCGTGGGGCCGGTCAGCCGGCCGCGCCGCGTGTTGACGACGTGCGCGGCCGACGTCCACTCGGCGAGCGTCGGCGTCCGGCCCGCCAGCGGATGGCCGGGGCGGACGACCGACGCGAACCGGTCCTCGAGCACCGGCTCGACGCGCGTGCCGGGGGCGGCGCCGTCGATCACCCCGACTTCCAGGTCGATCTCCGCGCGGCGCAGCAGGTGGACGTCCCGGGGCCCCTCGCCGAGGAACCGGAGCGTGACGCCCGGGGCCTCCGCGGCGACCCGCTCGAGCAGGGGCCCGGCCAGCACGCTGATGGTGCCGTCCTCCGCCTGGAGGGTGAACGTCCGGGTGAGCGCGGCCGGATCGAGGTCGTCCCCGCCCGCGAACACCCGGTGCGCGCGGTGCACGAGGTCGTGGACCTCGGCGCGGACGGCGAGGGCGCGCGGTGTGGGGACCATTCCGCGGCCGGAGCGGACGAGCACGGGATCGCCGAGGGCCTTGCGGATGCGGCCGAGCGTGCGGCTCATCGCCGGGCCCGACAGGTGCAGGCGTTCGGCCGCCCCGGTGACGCTGCCCTCCTCCAGCAGGGCATCGAGCGCGACGAGCAGGTTGAGGTCCAGTTTGGATTGCACGCGGTGCACTCCTCGGCTGCGAAAGATGCATTTGAAAGCAAGTATCGCCGACCTAACGTTGGTGATCGCGGAGGCGGCGCGCGCGGCCCGGATCCCCCTCCGCGTCCCCGACGAGATCAGGCGCGGTGTCACCGCGCCTCTTCACCGACCCCGGAGGTCCCATTGCGTCCGACGCCGCCCGCGACGCCGCGCCGCCCCGGCCCGCGCCGCCCCGCCTCACGTCGAACCGCCCGGAGGCACCCCGGCCCGGACCGGAAGCGCGCCGCGGGATGACGGCGCTGATGTGCGGATGCGTCGTCCTGGTCGTGGCGATGGTCGCCGCGATCAACCTGTCCCTGCCCGCCCTGTCTGCGGGCGCGCTCGCCCCGTCGTCCACCGGACTGCTGTGGATCGTCGACTCCTATGTCCTGGTGTTCGGCTGCCTGCTGATCCCCGCCGGCGCTCTCGGCGACAGGTACGGGCGCAAGGGGGCTCTGCTCGCGGGGCTCGGCGTCTTCGCCGCGGGCGGCCTGCTGTCGCCGGACGCCTGGTCGGCGGGGCGGGCGCCGCCCTGATCATGCCCGCGAGCCTGTCGCTGCTCGTCCAGGCGACGCCGCCCGCCGCGCGGACGGCCTGCCGGGGTCCGGCGAGGGGGGCGCGCGCTCGGTCGGCGAGGCGCTGGGCGCCGTCGACGCGGCGGGCGCCGCGGCGGCGCTCCGCGCGCGGGTGATCGAGGCGTTCACGGACGGACTCTCCGCCGGGTACCGGGTGGTCGCCGTCGTGGTGTGCGTCCTCGCGCTCGCGGCGGTCCGGGGCCTGCCCGGACGGCGGCGGGACGGGGACGGCCGGGGCCCGGGGCCCTCGGCGGCGCGCGCCCCGGGCGTCCGGGGCGAGTGAGATAACTCTCAGGGGTTCGGCGACGGCGGCGCGCGGCGGGTTCGGCGGCCCGGATCAGCCGGGAAGTGCAACGTCAGACGGTGCGTCGGCGGGGCCGGGCCGTCCGCCCCGCCCGCGGCCGGGTCCGGTCCCGGATCGACCGGTCTTCTCCGCATCGACGCTGGTCAGGCCGTTACGGGAGTCCGGGAAACGGAGGGTCTGATGATCGGGAACGAGCGGCGGGCGGGAAGGTTACGGGCTGATATACCGTAAAATGCACGTGCATCGGCTCTTGCACATGCACGCCATTACTAGCAGGATTGCCCCGGACCCCCCGCACGTGAACTCGCCGGAGATCGCGATGACCGCACACTTGAGCGACAGTGACCGACAGGCGCTGCGGCTGGCCCAGGATCTCCGCGAGGAGATGCGGGCCGCACTCCCGCAGCTGCCGGCCGACCCGTCGGTGTCCCCCTTCGTCGACCCGGGCGGGACGCCGAGCGTCCTGCTGCGGATGGACGCCGACACGGCCCGCGCGCTGATGGCCGTCCTGGCCGAGCGCCGCGCGGCCCCGGCGGGGGAGCGGCCGGCCGAACCGCGCCGGTCCGACGGTTCCCACGTGCCGCCGCCGGCGCCGCCGCAGGGCCCGCCGCCCGCCGGACCGGCGCAGGGCCTGACGGCCGTGGGCGCTCCGTTCGGTGAGCCCGCCTTCGGCGTGAGCGCCGCCCCGTACGGGCAGCCCGCGTTCACCGAGACGCCCTACGTTCCGGCCCCGCACGCCCCCGCCCCGTACGCGGAGGCGCCCTACGCGCAGGCTCCGTACGCGCAGGCTCCCGTCGCGGGGCAGGACACCGGCGGGCACATGACGGTCGGCGGGACCGGCCCCACGCCGCTCGTGCCCTCGGCCTACCCCACGCGCTGACGCCGCGCGCCGCGCGTTCCCGGTCGCGGGGAGTCCTTCCGGATGGAGGACGCGTCGGCCCGAACCGGTGCGGAGCCGCCTGAGCCCCCCTCAGGCGACGTCCAGGTTTCGATGACCCGGCCCCGGCCGCCCAAGGGCGGCCGGGGCCGAGTCGTGCGCGGGGCCGGTGATCGGCCACTCCCGCCCGGCGGGGCGGTCCTCGCGCCCCCCGGCGGCCGCGGTCGCCGAGCCGTCCGCGACCGGGACGGCGGGCCGAACAGCGGCACGAGTCCGGCATGGCGGCACCAGGAATGCGGGCTCCCCGCGCGGCGTTACTCTCGGGACACGACGAGGGGCAGAGGCCCGAGAGGGCCCCGGCCCTGCGCCCGCGACGCGCTCGCGGACCCGTACGCCGTGGAAGGTAGATCGACAACGGGCGTGTGAAGCCCGGGCCCCGTCCCGAAGAAGATCGTTCTTTGGATGGGCGGAACGCCCGGGATCGCCTAGGGGAAAGGCGTTCCGGCGCAGTTCTCGATAAGATGATCTACCTTCCGAAAGGTAAAATATCCCTGGATTTGGCGAAATGCGGGTAATGGCGTATATGCTCGTCGTCAGGTCCTGGTCAAAGAACCCTTGACCTGGGCTGTCACAGAGCCGTCGCTCCCGCCCGCCAGGCGGGGACCACTCTGCCGAATCGCGGCCGCATCCATGCAGCCGGCCGCGGCCGGGCGGGCCTGAGCGCCCCCGGTCGGCAATTCTCCCGCTTCATTCCACCCGCGTTGACGCGCGCCCGAGACGGGCGTCCGGCGTACGGCGCGGGCGCGATCCCGCCATGCCCGCGGGGCGCGGCATGCGGGGTCCGCACGCGGCGGTGCATCTCGAGTCCCGAGTCTCGAAAGCCGTTCCCTCCTGCCCGGACATCCCTGTGCTCCGGCGCGGAACGGCGGTCCTGTTGGCCGAACGAAGGAATCACATGCAGAAGCGAGCGATCAACGTCGTCCTGACCAGCATCACCGGCACCGCACTGGCCGGCATGCTCGTGGCCGGTGTGGCGGCCGCCAGCGACGACGGCGCTCCCAACCAGCAGCAGCTCCTGTCCGAGAAGATCACCGCGCAGGAGCACACGACCCCCGTGCCGGGCGAGGGCAAGGCGAAGCCCGAGTCCCCGAAGGCCGCCGGGTCCGGCGGCGAGGAGGCGGCCAAGCCCGCGAAGCCCGACGCCGCCAAGGACAAGAAGGACGAGGACGTCCTGCTCAGCGGCACCACGACCGCGTCCTACTTCTGGGACGACGGTTCCGGCATCCGCGGCGACACCGGCGCCCCGGCGAGCGGTGAGCCCATGCAGGAGGGCATGTTCGCCAGCCCGAGCTGGCCGATGATGACCAAGGTCCGGGTCAGCTACAACGGCCGTACCGTCACCGGCTTCGTCGGCGACCGCGGCCCCGGCGAGCCCTCGCACCGCGGCATCATGCTCGACCTCGACACCCACACCTTCCGCTACCTGCTGGACGGCGGGGAGCCCGAGAGCGACTACGACGCGGGCACCGGCCAGGGTCACCTCAAGGGCCTCAAGTGGGAGGTCCTGGAGTGGGGCGACGGCGCGGGCGAGCGCGGCGAGCCGCAGCCCTTCGGCTCCTGACCCCTGCCCCGCGCGCCCCGCACCCCGCGCGCGGAACGGGACACGCCCCGGCGATCTCCGGATCGCCGGGGCGTGCCCCGTTCCGGGTGCCCGGGGCGGCACCGGCCGGGGACCGCCGATCAGCGATCGGCGAGCAGCCGGCGGAACGCCGCGACGGCCTCCTCGATGAGACGCACCGAACACGACTCGTCCGTGACATGGGCCTGCTCGGGGTCGCCCGGACCGTAGATCACCACGTCCGGTCCACCGAGCATCCCCGTCAGCACCGACGCGTCCGTGAAGTACGTCGCATATACGGGTTCGCGCGCGGACGCGCCGGGCGCGAGGAGCTCGAGCACCCGTGCGACGTTCGCGGAGGCCGGGTCCGTCGCTACGCCGGGCAGGTCGACGAGCCGCTCGAGTCCGACGTCCGGCCCGCACAGCTCCGCGATCGCCGCGACGGCCGCGTCCGACCCGAACCCGGGGACGGTGCGGACGTCCAGCCGCATCTCCGCGTGGTCGGGCACGAGGTTCGGCTGCACGCCCGCGTGGAAGGTGCCGACGTTCACCGTCCCCGGCCCGTGCGTCGGGCTCACCGGCCACCCGCGATGCTCGTGCACCCGCGTCGCCGCGGCGGCGAGCGCGGCGAGCGCGTTGCGGCCCAGCTCGGGACGCGAGCCGTGCGCCGACACCCCCCGCGCGGTCGCCCGCAGCCACAGCGCGCCCTTGTGCCCGAGGACCGTCCGGTTCGCGGTCGGCTCCGCGACGACCAGCAGGTCCGCCGGGACGAGCGACGCCGGGTCCAGCCGCGCGGCGCCGTCGCAGCCGGTCTCCTCCCCGAACGTGAACACCAGCTGCACCGGACGGTCGCGGGCGGCGCCCGCCGCGGCCGCGATCTGGCAGGCCACGCCCGCCTTCATGTCGCTGCTGCCGCGCCCGAGCAGCCGCCCGTCCCGCACCTCGCCGCCCAGCGGGTCGAACGACCAGCCGGACGGGTCGGCGGGCACGGTGTCGAGGTGCCCGGTGAGCGTGACCGGCACGCGCGGGACGGCCGGGCCGCGGCGCGCGACGACGTTCGCGCGTCCCGCCTCGGGCTCGTCGACGCGGACGTCGAAGCCCGCGCCGTCGAGCACTCCCGCGACCAGGTCGGCGGCGGCGCGCTCGCCGCCGGCCCGGGTGTCGGTCCGCACCAGCCGCCGCGCCAGCTCCAGCGCGTCGATCGTCCGGTCCGCCGTGTCCATTCCCGGATCCTCCCGCTCAGGCGTCCGCGCGGGTGCTGTCGCGCACGACCAGGCTCGGCACCAGCGCGATGTGCGCGGACGGCCCGCGCGCCTCCCGCCCGGCGCCGTCCGCGGCCGCCGCGGCCAGCAGCCGGACGGCCTCGGCCGCGATGCGCTCGCGGGGCTGGTCCACGGTCGTCAGGGCGGGCTCGCCCAGCCGCGCGAACTCGATGTTGTCGTAGCCGGTCACCTGCACCCGGCCCGGGACGTCCACGCCGTGCGCGCGGCACGCGCGGGTGACGCCGAGGGCGATCAGGTCGTCGGCGCACACGATCGCGTCCGGCGGGCCGCCCGCGGCGATGAGCCGCGCGGCGGCGGTCTCGCCCCACTCCACGCTGTAGTCGCCGAGGAGGACGTGCTCGGACGCCACGGCGATGCCGAGGTCGTCGGCGCGGCGGCGGAACCCGGCGAAACGCTGCTCGGTCGAGGAGTTGGTGAGCAGCGAGCCGACGAACGCGGCCGAGCGCGCCCCGCCCGCGTGCAGGTGGTCCATGACCTGGCGCATCGCGGCGACGTCGTCCACCCCGACCCAGTCGGTGCTGGTGCCGCCGACGAACCGGTCGAGCTGGACGAGCGGCAGCCGGTCGGCCGTCTCCTGCACGGCGGCGCCGCTCAGCGTGCCGTGGCTCGGGCTGACGATGATCCCGTCGACGTTGCGGGCGACGAGCGTCGCGAGCCGCCGCGCCTCGACGGCGGGGTCGGAGCGGGCGTCGCACAGCAGCAGCTCCTTGCCCTCGCGGCCGAGGGCGTGCTCGACGCGCTCCACCAGCGAGGTGAAGAACGGGTTGGAGATGCTCGGCACGACCATGCCGACGGTGTCGGTGCGGCTGTTGCGCAGGGCGCGCGCGATCGAGTTGACCTGGTAGCCGAGCTCGTCGGCGGCCGTCCTGACCCTGCGCTGCACCGCCGCGGAGACCGGCCCGCGGCCCGACAGGACGCGTGAGACCGTCGCGGTGGACACCCCCGCCCGCTCGGCGACCTGTGCGATCGTCACCCGCTGCAATCGATTACTCCTCCAGCCGCCGCCGACGCCGAACTCTGGCAGATCAAGTTGCGATGTGGTGACTATACCCCCTTGACGGCCTGGGGATCCGAAACCTACGGTTCTCGGAACTTCACTGCAATCGATTACACAGGAGGCGGCATGGCGGCGGCGACGGGGCACGAACGGGCGCTGGGCGTCTTCCCGCCCAGGCCGAACGCGATCGAGGAGCTGTTCGGGACCCGCAAGGTCGTCATCGGCGTCGTGCACCTGCCGCCGCTGCCGGGCAGCCCGCACTACGAGGGCGTCCCGATGGACGACGTCTGCGCGTTCGCCGTCGAGGAGGCGCGCGCCTACCTCGACGGCGGCTGCCACGGGGTGATCGTCGAGAACCACTGGGACATCCCGTTCCTCAAGCCCGGCGAGCACGGCTACGAGACGGCCGCCGCGATGGCCGTCGTGACCGACCGGGTCCGGCACGCCACCGGCGGGCGGACGGGCGTCAGCGTGCTGTCCAACGCGGCCGAGTGCTCGATCGCCT
Source organism: Actinomadura sediminis (assembly GCF_042675525.1). Classification (NCBI taxonomy): domain Bacteria; kingdom Bacillati; phylum Actinomycetota; class Actinomycetes; order Streptosporangiales; family Thermomonosporaceae; genus Actinomadura; species Actinomadura sediminis. The sequence goes on along the minus strand of NZ_JBHTJA010000050.1, from coordinate 1,073 downwards.
CCGCGTGGTCGGGCGGCGCCGGGTTCGTCCGCGTGAACCAGTGGGCGAACGCCTACGTCGCCAACGAGGGGATCATCGAGGGTCAGGCCGCGCACGCCGCCCGCTACCGCAGCCGGATCGGCGCCGGGCCGGTGAAGGTCTTCGCCGACGTGCACGTCAAGCACGGGGCGCACGCGATCGTCGCGGACCGCACCCTCGCCGAGCAGACCGAGGACGCCGAGTTCTTCGGCGCCGACGTGCTGATCGCCACCGGTTCCCGGACGGGCGACGCCGCGGCCCTCGACGAGGTCGAGGGCATCGCCGCGCACACCGGACTGCCCGTCGTGATCGGGTCGGGCATCACGCCCGGGAACATCGGGGAACTGCTGCCCGCCTGCGACGGCGTCATCGTCGCGTCGTCGGTCAAGGACAACGGCCGCTGGTGGGGCCGCGTGGAGCCGGCGAAGGTCCGCGAGCTGACCGCCGCCGCGGCGAAGGCCGGAGCGGACCTGCCGTGATCGTCTTCTGCGGGTACGCCAACGTCGACCTGACGGTCGAGGTTCCCGTGCTGCCCGGTCCGGCGGCGCGCGTGCAGGCCACCCGCGTCCGGCGCGGCGAGGGCGGGATGGCGGCGAACGCGGCGGTGGCGGCCGCCCGGATGGGGGCCGACGCCCGGTTCGCCGGGGTCGTGGGCGCCGGCCCGGACAGCACCGCGTTCCTCGCCGCGCTCGCCGGAGACGGCGTCGACACCCGCTGGACGTCCCGGTCGGGCGTCCTCACCACGGCCGTCGTCCTGCTCACCCCGGACGGGGAACGTTCCATCATCAGCCAGGACGACCTGGTGACGGCCGGGCACGTGGCGTCCGCGGCGGCGGCCGCGCGGCAGGCCGGCGCGTGGCTCTACCTGGACGGCTACCGGTTCCCCGAGGCCGCGGACGTGCTCGCCGGTCCCGGGCGGCCGCGCCTGGTCGTCGACCTCGACGGCTGCGACGGGCCCGCCGCGATGCGGGCCGCCGGCGCGGTCACCGGCGCCGAGGCGGACGCGGCGCTGCTCGCCGCGGCCGCCGCGCACCGGGTGAACCTGGTGGTCACCG